>JALOAP010000240.1 GCA_023228745.1 Dehalococcoidia bacterium
GCTTTCTTTATCCGCCCGCAGGTTTTAAATCGGAATCCCGAACCCCAGGAGAGAGATCATGGGTAAGCGAGGACCAGCGAAAACACCATCAAATGTAGTGTCGCTTCGAGGGGACAACAGTCACCGCCCCAAGAACACGAGCGAACCAAAGCCTCCGCCGATCACCCCGTCCTGCCCGTACTGGCTTGACCGCAGGGCAAAGAACGAGTGGAAGCGTGTCGTGCCCCTCCTGGAATCCCTGGGCCTGACCGCGCAGGTATACCGCGCCCCCTTGGCCGCCTACTGCCAATGCTATTCGGAGTGGGTGCAGGCGAATCAGGTGATCCAGAAGGAGGGGCTGACCTACAAGACCCGGAGCGGGATGATACGCCAGCGACCGGAGGTAGCGATAAGGCAAAAGGCGAGAAACGATATGCTTCGCTTCGCCGCTCGGTTTGGTCTCACCCCCGCGGATATAGCGGGTCTGCACGCGAACGAGACACATGGCCCGGACGAGTTTGAGAGGTGGCTGAATGGCGAAGCAGAAGGAGAACAATGACCCAGTCACCCAGTACGCGAAGGACGTAAAAGCTGGGAAAATACCGGCGTGCCGGTGGGTGAAGCTCGCATGTGAGCGCCATCTGAAGCTGCTGAAGACGCGGGCAAAGACGGGTTATACCTGGGACCTCGCCGCCGCGAAGAAGGCCATAAGCTTCTTCCCTTTCCTGCGGCACCTGGACGGGGAGTGGGCGGGATGCGCCTTCAGGCTTGAGCCCTTCCAGCAATTCATAATCGGCTACATCTTCGGCTGGAAACGCGAGGATGGGCTGCGGCTTGTGCGCAAAGCCTACATCGAAATTCCACGCAAGAACGGGAAGACAACTATCTCTGCGGGCATCGGCCTCTACCTCCTGATCGGAGACAAGGAGCAGGGCGCGAGGGTTTACTGCGCGGCTACGAAAAGGGAACAAGCTAAGGAGGTACACGATCCAGCCTCCGAGATGGTCAAGCGCTCGCCCGCCCTGTCAAAGCGGCTGAAGACCTACAAGAACAACATCAATGATCCGGCCACCTTCTCCAAGTTCGAGCCCCTGGGCGCGGACAAGGACACCATGGACGGGCTGAAGCTGTCCGGGGCAATCATAGACGAGCTTCATGCCCACAAGACCCGCGGTGTCTGGGATGTGCTGGTGACCGCCACCGGGTCCCGCAGGCAGCCGCTTATCGTGGCGATCACGACGGCGGGCCTGGGAGGCAAGCCCACGATATGCCGGGAGCAGCACGATTACGGCGAGCGCGTGCTGCAGGGAATAGTTGAAGACGACTCGTACTTTTTCTATATCGCCACCATAGACGAGGGCGACAAGTGGACAGATGAAAAGGTTTGGATAAAGGCGAACCCCGGACTCGGTACGATCAAAAAATGGGACGCGATACGGGAAGACTTCAAGCAGGCAAAAGAGAATCCGGCCTTCCAGAACACCTTCAGGCGCTATCACTTAAACGAGTGGACGCAGCAGGAGACCCGCTGGATGGACCTGCGGCGCTGGGATGCCACCGCGGGGATAGTCGTGCCCGAGAAGCTGAAAGGCCGCTTGTGCTACGGCGGCTTGGACCTGGCGAACAAGATCGACATAGCCGCCTTCGTCCTGGTATTCCCGCCGCCCCTGGCCGAGTGGGATACGGGGATATGGGATTGCCTCTTCTACTTCTGGATACCCGAGGAGGCGATGGCTGAAAGGTCGCTCAAGGACAAGGTGCCCTATGAGCAGTGGGTGCGAGAGGGGTTTATCAAGGCCACCCCGGGAGAGGTAATCTCCTACGCGCAGATCCGGGACGACACGCTGGCCCTGTCACGCAGGTACAAATTCCGAACCTTCGGATATGACCCCTGGCACGCGGAGGCCACCGCCCAGGAGCTCGAGGAAGAGGGCATGGAGCCCATCGAGATCAGGCCCTTTTACCGGGATATGAGCACACCCACGAAGGAGCTTATGCGGCTAGTCCTCGAGAAGCGGATGCGGCACGGGGGGAACCCGGTAGCCCGCTGGATGGCCGACAACCTCGTGGTCATCCAGGATAAGGACGGGAATATCAAGCCTGACCGCGAGAAATCATCTGAGAAGATCGACGGGATGGTTGCGCTCATCATGTCCCTGGCGGTGGCTCTCAGGTTGGCCCAGGAAGAACAGGACCCGATAGAGGAGTTTACATTCGTATGAACCTGGACATTTATGACATTCTCATCCTCCTGGGGCTGCTGGCGGTGGTGGCAGGGGTGTGGCTCATCTATCCTCCCGCCGGCCTTATCGCTGCCGGGATCGCCCTGGGCGCCTGGGCCGTGCTCAAGGATATCACGCGGGCTGAGCCCGAGGAACCCGAGGAGGAATAATGGGTATCGCACGAGCGGTAATGGAGCAGCGATCCAGCTATGAGGGCGGTCTCAGTCTAAAGGATGGGGCGCTCCTGGAAGCCTTCGGCGGGAGGGCCACTTCATCGGGGGTTAGGGTCAACGCGAGCAAGGCCATGACGGTCTCAGCTGTTTACGACTGTGTGAAAATCATCAGCGAAGACATAGCGAAGCTCCCGCTCAAGACATACAAAAGGCTGGACCGCGGGAAAGCGGTAGCGGAGAAACACCCGGTCTATACCCTGCTCCACGACCGCCCGAATCCATGGATGACAGCCTTTAACTTCCGGGAGGCCATGCAAGCCTGCATCCTTCTGTGGGGTAATAACTACGCGGAGATTGAGTGGAATAAAGCCGGGAGGCCCGTCGCTCTGTGGCCGGTTCGCCCCGACATGGTGGAGGCGAAGATCGTAAAGGATGCCCGCGGCCGTCCTGCCCTGGCATACCTAATAACTGACCCAGAGACCGGGAGGCAGGAGGGCTTGCCGGTGGAATATATGAACCACGTTCCCGGGCTGTCTTTTCTCGGCTTCCGGGGGCTCTCGGTGATCGGATACTGGCGGGAGGCTATTGGGCTCACCTTGGCAGCTTCCGAGTATGGCTCCCGTTTTTTTGCGAATGACACCACGCCGGGGCTTATACTGACCGCCCCGCGCAAGCTCAACAAGGAAGAAAAGGAAACCCTCAAAGAGGACTTCAGAATCAAGTACGAGGGGCTGTCTAAAAAGTTTCGCATGGGTATCCTGGAGCAGGGCTGGGATATCAAGACCCTGGGGATGAAGCCGCAGGACGCACAGTACCTCGAGCTCCGCAAGTTCCAGATACTCGAGGTTTGCCGGATGTTCAGGATGCCGCCGCATAAGATCGCCTCGATGGATGCGGCGACCTATACGAACATCGAGCACCAGGGAATCGAGTATAAAACGGACACCATCCAGCCCTGGACGAAAAGGGCAGAGCAGGTTTACAACTGGAAGCTCTTTGGGGCTGCCGAGCGCGGAACGTACTTCTGTGAGCATGTCCTGGATGCGCTGCTCCAGGGGGATACTGCCGCGCGCACAGATTCTTACCAAAAACGTATCTACTCGGGCAATATGACCCCGAACGAGGCGAGAGAAAAAGAGAACGAGAACCCCCTGCCCGGCGGGGATGACCTATGGATGCCGATGAACATGATCCCCGCGTCGATGGCCGCGGATTTCAACGGGGAAGATCGATCTCTCGAGAGGAGGCACTACTCCCTGGGCGAGATCAGGGCGAAACGCGGCGCGGCCCTCCGGCGCAGGCTGGCGGGTTCGTACCGGAAGATATTTGAGGACGCCGCGGCCCGCATGGTCAAACGCGAGGTCCAGGACGTGGGGAAGGCGGCGAAGAAGATGCTCGGCTCCCGCTCCCTGGAGGAGTTTGAGGTATGGCTCGAGGATTATTACCGCAAATTTCCGGATGTAGCCGAGAAGATCATGCTTCCCGCCTATGCGAGTTATGCGGAAGCCCTCCTGGCCGCTGCCTCCCAGGAGATCGGGATGAAACCCGATGAGGCAGAGATGAGCCCCGAGCTGGAGGCCTTCACGCGCAAGGTAGCACAGGCCTTCGTGCAGAAGCACGCCAAGTCCAGCCAGGGCCAGCTCGGCCAGGCCTACGGCAAGGCGGTCGTGGACAGCGATGACCCGCTCGAGGCAATAGAGGGCAGGCTTGGGGAATGGGAGGAAAAGACCCCCGCGAAGGTATCAATGCGCGAGACGGTCAGGTTCGGCGGGGCTTTTGCCCGCGCCTTTTTCTTCTCGGCCGGGGTGGTGACCTTGGTGTGGGTGGCCGGCGCCAACGCCTGCCCTCTCTGTCGGGAGATGGACGGGAAGAGCGTGGGGAGGATGGAACCCTTCATCCGCAACGGCGATGAAGTGAATGCCGACGGCGTTGACCCACTCCGGGCTTCATCCGACATCGGACACCCGCCGTTGCATGACGGATGTGAATGCACGATCTCGCCCGGGTAGTCCGGGCACTTAAAGGTAAGCCGCCTCCGGGCGGCTTTTTTAGTGGAGGAGGAATCATGGACGGATTCGAGCCGCTCCTGAGCGAAATAGAGCTCAGGGCAGTACCGAAAACCGAGCTGAGGTTGAAGGATGGAGCAGACGGCTCCCTGGGGATTTTAGAAGGGCTGCCGGGGATCCCGTACAACTCATGGTCAGAGGACCTGGGAGGCTTCCGCGAGCGCGTCCTGCCGGGGGCATTCGACGAGTCCTTGATGGAGGCGGATATCGTCTCTTGCCGGGATCACGACGATTCGCAGATACTGGGCCGCACCAGCGAAGGACAGCTACGCCTGGACAACCGCGACGACGGCCTGTTCTATGAGGTCGACCTCCCGGACACCACCTATTCCCGCGATCTCAAGGAGCTGGTGACCACCAAGAGGGTCAAGGGCAACTCCTTCCGCTTCGTCACTATCGAGGACCGCTGGAGCGTGATCTCCGGGAAGGAATACCGCGACCTGGTAAAGTGCGAGCTTTATGAGGTCGGCCCGGTGACCATGCCCGCCTATCCCGCTACCGGCTTGGGCCTGCGCTCCCTATTCGGGCGTTTAGGTCTGGACCACGAACATCTCTACCGCTCCCTGCTCCGCGCCCGCTCGGGCCAGATGGAGCAGAAAGATATGGACGTGATCGAACAGGCCATTGAGGCCTTAAGGAGAGTTTCCCGCAAGCTGGAGCCTGCGAGCGCGCCGGAAGATAAGCCGACGGGTCGGCTGAACATCGTCCGCCGCAACCTGGACCTATTGGAAAAAGAACTGGAAAGGAGCTAAGACATGGACCCTCTCGAATTGAGACGGAAGAGGGCCGGGCTCATCGAACAGATGCGAGCCTTGATCAGTAAGGCCGACGAGGAAAAGCGCGACCTCTCCGGTGAGGAGGAGGAATCCTTCAAGAAGATGGAAGAGGACGTGCGAAAATACGACGGCCAGATCAAGCGCGAGGAAGTCCTGCGCTCTCTGG
>JALOAP010000241.1 GCA_023228745.1 Dehalococcoidia bacterium
CGTCGACCCCTTTCTTGCCGCCCAGCAGGCCGGCGGCAGCGTCATCTCCGATGGAAATGTGCGGCTCTATGTCGGGCTCTCCCTCGCCCGGGTCGTCGCCTCAAGCGAGCCGTGGTACCCGTTGCTCGGGACGCTCGGATTTCTCGGCGCGCTCGTGTCGCTCGCGATGCGGCGCTACTACCTGGTTGGATGGTGGCTCGCGGTCATTGTGCTCGACCCGCGCGCCTTCCCGACGCTCGCCACGCTGCCGGTGTCGTTGCTTGCGGGCATTGCGGTCGCGGAAGTGCTGGTGCCGGTGCTGCGCCGCTTCGCCCCACCGCCGGATGCACCGGGCGGGACGTCCGACGGTGGGAACGGCCGGCTGCGCGCGCTGCCGATGGAGTTCGCCCGGCTGGCGAAGTCGCCCGCGATGGTGGTTGCCGGCATCCTGCTGGTGTTCGCCATCACTGGCGCGCTGGTGACGAAGCCCGGCCTGGCCGGCGAAGGCTACTATCTCAAGCCGCTCTCCGGCAGCGAGCGGGAGGCCATGACGTGGATCGCTGAGAACACGGACCCCTCCGCCCGCGTCCTGGTGGTTCCGCGCGGAAGCTGGGAGATGGATAAGGAAGGCGAGTGGTTCCCGGTGCTGGCAGGCCGGGTTAGCGTCGCGACCGTCCAGGGGTTCGAATGGATCTCCGGCGAGGGCTACCGGGATCGCCAGGACCTCTATTGGGACGCCTACGAATGCGGCTTCCGGACAACGAGCTGCCTCGACCAGTGGATGCGGGATTATCCCGAGGCCGTGTTCACGCACGTCTATGTTCCCCGGTTCGAAGGCGTGCAGTGCTGTTCGACCCTCACACAGTCGCTGAACCAGGATTCGCGCTACACACGCGTCTACAACGACGACGGTGGAACGATTTGGGAGCTGCGACCCTGGGTCACCGAGCGCCAGGCGGTAAAGCCTCGCCGGTGACTCGCGCCTAACCGCCGATGTGCGACATCTCCACGCGCTCCAGCGGGACCGTGGCCTCGGTACGGATCTCCGAGTAGCGGTCTGCGCGGACACGCCAGACCTTGCCGATAGCCTCTCCGAGCTCTGCGTCGGTGGCCCCCCGCCGGATGAGCGAGCGGATATCGAAACCACGCGCGGCGAAGAGGCAGGTGAAGAGTTCGCCCTCGGGTGAGAGGCGAATGCGGGTGCAGTCGCCGCAGAACGGTTGCGTGATTGAGCTGATGACGCCGATTTCGCCGCTCCCGTCGACGTAGCGCCAGCGCTTCGCCACTTCGCCCCGGTAGTTCGGGGTGGCTGGCTCGATGGGCAGCTCGCGGTTGATGCGCTCGATGATCTCCTTCGCCGGGACGACGCGCTCCATGTTCCAGCCGTTCGTATTCCCCACATCCATGAACTCGATGAAGCGCAGGATCTTGCCCGTACCCTTGAAGTGGCGCGCGAGTTCGACAATCGTGTGGTCGTTTACACCCCGCTCGACAACGGCGTTCACTTTGATGGGGTGAAGGCCCGCTTCGTCGGCCGCCGCGATTCCGTCGAGCACGGTCTCTACCGGCACGCCGACGTCATTCATCCGCTGGAACACGTCGTTGTCGAGCGAGTCGAGGCTGACCGTGATGCGCTGCAGCCCGGCATCCTTCAGTGCCCGGGCCTGCCGGCGAAGCAGCGACCCATTTGTCGTCAGGGTCAGGTCCTTCAGCCCGTCAGTGTCGGCGAGCTGCTGGACGAGCTCTGGGAGATCGCGGCGCACGAGCGGCTCGCCACCGGTCAGGCGGATCTTTTCCACGCCAAGGTTCACGAAGATTCGTGCGAGCCGGGCGATCTCCTCGTAGCTCAGGAGCTCGTCACGCTGCAGGAAGGCATGGTCCGGCCCGAACACTTCCTTTGGCATGCAATAGGTACAACGGAAGTTGCAGCGGTCAGTAACCGAGATCCGGAGGTCTCGGAGCGGCCGTTGGAAGCTGTCATAAACCGCCATCGTTGTCCCAGTCTACATGCTTCGAGACCGCTCCGGATGATCTGCGGCAGATTCCTCAACGAGGTGCAGGGGCTACAGGTGCGAGACGACCCACTCCTCTGCCGCGCGGATGACATCGGGGCCGATCTCGAAGTGTCCCCCGGGGAGCCAACTGATGTCCTTCTCGCCGGGCAGTGCCGCGTAAAGCGCATCGGTCGCCTCCCGCGGGATCAGTTCGTCGCTGAGCTTGCCGACAATGCGGACCGCCACGGTTTCCAGCCGGGGGACGTCGGAGTCGGCGCCGGAGGCGGGCCCCACCATGCCTCCTTCGCCGACCAGGCAGAACGCTGCAACCCGGAATCGGCCGTCGCGCGCGACCGCCGGGACGCCGAGCATGCTCCCCATGGAGTACCCGATGTACGCCATGCGCGCCGGGTCCACCGGGTAGTGCCCCGCGAGCGCGTCGATGACTGCCGTCAGTTCGTTTGCGAACTGGTCCACGATCGCGGGATAGCGCGAGCGGTCGCGAAAGAGGCCCATGGGATCGAAGTTGGCACGCTCGCCATGGAGTGGTGCGTCGATGCCACCACAGGCCCATCCGCGCTGGGCCCAGCGGAGCGCGACATCGCGGACGAAGTAGTCTTCCTTCGAACTCGTCGCAGGGTGTTGCAGAAAGACGAGCGGCAGCGGGCCTTCTTCGCTCGCCGGCAGAATCAGTAACCCGGGGACCGATTCGCCGTTTACCTCGACCGAGTACCGAATCTCTCGGAGGTCGCCGATGAGCTCTTCACGCACGTGCATGGCAGGAGGGTATCAGTGATTTACGGTGCGGTACTGTTCGCGGATCTCCTCGGCGGGCCTGGCTACCTCCACTCGACATAGCGTAGGGAATTGCAATGGTTTCGTATTAGTCTTTGCTTGACTGTGCGGCCGTGAGATCCAATTCTGGCGATGCGGGCCCACTCGCACGCCTAACCCGCAACGCGGGACGGGGGAACCAGTAATCGGGGCGAATTCGCCTTGGTCCCGGCCATCCACGACCGGCCGGGATGATGGTGGAACGGCTATCTCCGGCCGTAGCCCGACAGCTAACCTCGGCGGCGTAGGAAGAACCTCCACAAGAGGCATTCTCTCCTCATGGCAGTCCGGGCAACCCGCCAGCCCTACTCACGTGTCACGACATTCGAGCTGGTCCGGCTCGACATCTCCTCACCAGGCCGCGTCCGGGAGCGATTCTGGAATCTGCTTCCCCTGGCGCTGTCGCTCACGCTCGTTTCGAGCATCTTCTGGGGACCGTACTGGGCCCCGGGGGTGTTCGCCGTCGCCATGTTCGCGTTCTTCGCGTACTGGCTCATTCGCTCGTACTCCGTGGTCGGTGCCTGCCTCGTTGGCCTCTTCCACATTCGCCGCTGGAAGCGGACGAACTGGCAGGCGAGATACTGCGAGTGGCTTCCCGCAAATGCAGATGCCCCCGGCTGGGACTGGCCGCGCCACATGGTGGTCATCCCCAACTACAAGGAGAGCGAGGAGGGCCTCGCGCGCACGCTCGAGTCGCTCGCCGCGCAGGGCAACGCGCACCAGCTTGTGGTTGTCCTGGCGATGGAGGCACGGGAGCCCGGCGCCCGCGCGAAGGCTTCGCGCCTCCTCATCCGCTTTCGGGCGCGTTTCGGCGATATGTTCGCCACGCACCACCCGGCGAACCTGCCAAACGAGACACCGGGTAAAGGTTCGAACGAAGCATGGGCCGCTCGTGAGGCCCACGCGCGGCTGATCGAAGGCGGAGGCGGCGACATCCTGCGCTATACCGTCACAAGCTGCGACGCCGATGCGGTGTTCCACCCAAACCACTTCGAGGCTCTGAATTACCTGTTCCTGACGCATCCGAACCGCTACCGCGCGTTCTGGCAGCCAACCATCTTTAACTCGAACAACATCTGGGACATCCCCGCACCGTTGCGGCTGCCCGACGGCCTCTCCGGGATCAATCGCCTCTCGAACCTTTGTCTGCCCGGGAGCGTCCGTTTCCCCACATCCTGTTACTCCCTGAGCTGGGAGATGCTGCACCGCGTCGACTACTGGGACGAAGAGGTAATCCCGGAGGACTGGCACCTCTATCTGAAGTGCTCGTTCATGCTCGGCGACAGCGTGCATGTAAACCCCATCTTCCTCCCCCTCGGAAATGACTGCGTGCTGACCGATGGGTATTGGAAGACGATCCGGGCGCACTATGCCCAGAGCGTCCGCCACGCCTGGGGAGCCAGCGACATTCCTTACGCGTGGCGTGCGACCCTCAACCATCGTTCGCCGTTGAGCTGGCGGCGCCGCCTGCTCCTTTCCGGTGCGGTAACGAAGGTACATTCCCTCTGGATGGCGCAGTGGTATCTCGTCACCCTCGGCGCGCAGCTCCCGTTGCTCATGGCGGCCAAGTGGGGCGCGCCGCTTCCCGGTTGGTGGGTCGATCGTGCCGTCACCCTGCCGGGCCCGAACTGGCAGCCATGGATGCTGGCGACGGGCGAGTTCTCGGTGGGCTGGTGGGTCTCGCTGACCATCGTGACGACGATGATTTACTTCTGCCTCTTTCCGCTCCTGGCGCTCATCGCTATCGAATACACCCAGCGGGGCCCGAGGCCCGCGTACGTGAAGTGGCGCCACGTGGCGTTGAGCTTCGCGATGTGGCCACTGATGGCCGTAATCACCTTCTTCCTCGCGAGCCTGCCGGCGCTGCACGCGCAGTGGAAGCTGGCACGGGGCACGAACCTGGTCTACCGCGTGGCCGAAAAGGGGACCCGAGCCACTGCTGCCGCCGCTGCTGCGGTTCGCGCACGCGCATCAGGCGAGTCGGTGCCGGAGCCGTTTGGCGTCGCCGGTGGCCGCTGACCAGGCAGCAGGGCAGAAACCAAGGGCCGGCGCGTGGGCGATCAGATGCCGGGGCGGGGGGAGTGCGCTGCCTGCTGCGTTCGCCCCGGGAGCGAGAGCGCACCCGCATCCATTCGGACCATCGCAACCCGCCGCAGGGTGCCGGCGTCCACTTCCATGAGCGCGCCGTTGGTCCGGGCAGCCTCGCTTACCAGGTGGGCTACGACCTCACAGATGGTCTCCTCGACGCCAATCCCCTCGCGTTGACCCAGGGGTAAGCCAAGGGCCTCTCCAGGCGGAGGTGCCACGCAGTTCACCATGATGTTGTGGCTCGCTCCTTCCAGGGCGAGTGCGCTGACCATTCCCGCGAGGCCGCTCGCCGCCGTCGCCCGGCCCAACGGAGGATTGCCTCGCCCCAGGCGCACGCCGGGCGCAATGGTGAGTGCCCGGCCGTACCGCTGCTGGAGAAACAGCGGCCAGGCCTGGGAAAGCAGGTGGAAGGTGCCGGAAAGGTGCGTTTGTACGGACTGCTCCCACTCATCCCGACTGAGGGGCTCGAGCGACTGTGGGG
>JALOAP010000242.1 GCA_023228745.1 Dehalococcoidia bacterium
AGTGGCGGCCCGGTTCCCGAGGCAGCAGTCGGCCGCGGCGACGCGTTCGTGCCCGGGCGCCATGCCGCCCGGCACTTGGGGTTCGATGATGTGGTCTGCGACTGTTCGCGGCATGGCTACTCTCGATGACATTCGCACCCGCGTCCGCCGTGACCTAGGCGATAGCGACCCGGCCAGCCAGCGCTGGGACGATGCCGCCATTGACCGCCACATCGACCGCGCAATCACGGAGCTGAGCCTCGCGATGCCGCGGGAGCTGATGGCGACCGTGCCCACCACCCCGGGTAGCCGGGAGCTTTCGTTGGCGACGCTCGATGGCCTGATGGAGGTGGAAGCCGTTGAGTACCCGGCGGGGCAGTTCCCGCCGATACAGGTGGGCTTCGGGAGCTGGGCGAGCACACTCCTGCTCCACACCGAGGTCGAACCGGACGGATCGGACGCGAACGTCTATTACACGGCGCGGCACACGCTTGACTCCCTCACCGAGGAGCAGGCGGACCTGGTGGCGATGGGCGCCAGCGCCTACGCAGCGCTCGAACAGGCTGTCGCCGCCGCGGACAAGATCACTACCGACGGCCGCGCCTCCGACCGGTTCGCGGAGTGGGGCCGGGCGCGGGCGACGGCCTTCCGGCAGCTCCTGCATCACTATGGCCGCCGCAACCGCGTGCGGCAGCGGCGGCTCTATCGCCCGGCCTGAGTGCTCCTACCCTTCGGCCAGGGCCAGGGGTTCGCGGCTTCGAAGGCGGCGCTCACGGTGAGCAGGAGCTTGTCGGCGAAGCGCGGCGCGACCACCTGGAGGCCCACCGGCAGGCCAGCGGCCGTGAGCCCCGCTGGCAGCGAGGCCGCCGGGTGCCCCGTGAGGTTGAACGGATAGGTGAACGGGATGAACCCGGCCGGCCCAACTTCCTTCCCGGCGATGACCATCGGCGGCGGCCCCTCCGCCTTGAACGGCGGCGCCGCCAGGGTGGGCGTGAGCAACAGGGTGTATTCGTCGAGGAAGCGGTTGACCTGGCGGTTCACCGCGTGGCGCGTCTGCAGCGCCTGGGCCACCTGCACGGCGGTCATGCCGCGGCCGGACTCGGCGAAACGCAGGTAGCCGGGCTCCAACTGGGCGGCACGTTCGCCCAGTTCTTCGACGCGCAGGGTGTCGCCCGGTGCACCGATGGCGAACCAGGCCGGCATCGGGTCTTCGAAGCCGGGGTCCGCCTCCACGAGCTCCGCGCCCAGCGCCTTCGCGAACGCCTCGGCAGCCTGCCGCGCGACCTGTGCCACCTCTGGGTCCACCACCGCGTAGCCGAGGTCGGCGCTCCAGGCGATCCGGATGATGGGCGGTGGTGCGGCGACCGCCGCCGCCTCGTAGCCGCCCGTCGGTGCATCGAGCGAGTGCAGGTCGTCCGGGTGGGGGCCGGCGGCAGCATCGAGGTAGCGCGCCGAATCCCGGACCGTGCGCGAAACAGGGCCGAGGGTGCTATGTGTGGCCCAGTGCGAATACTGCGGCCCGGCGATGGGGATGCGCCCGGCGGTGGGCTTGATGCCGTAGCAGCCGCAGAAGCCCGCGGGGATGCGAATCGAGCCGCCACCGTCGCTCGCCGTCGCCAGGGGGACGAGGCCGGCGCTGACCGCGGCCGCGCTGCCGCCGCTCGACCCGCCCGGCGTGAGCTCGGGGTTCCAGGGGTTGCGCGTGGCCCCGAAGAGGCGGTTTTCGGTGAAGCCCTTGTAGCCGAACTCCGGCGTGTTCGTCTTGCCCAGGGCCACGGCGCCGGCTGCCTTCAGACGCGCGAGCTGGACCGAGTCGGTGTCGGCGATGACATCTTTGTAGGCGCGGGAGCCCATGGTGAACGGCATCCCGGCGGCCGGCTCGAGGTCCTTCACGCCGATTGGCACCCCGGCGAGGGGGCCGGGATCTTCGCCGCGGGCTATCTGCGCATCGATGGCGTCGGCCTGCTGGAGCGCGAGTTCTGGTGCGATGTGGACGAAGGCGTTGAGCCGCTCGTTGCCGGCGGCGAGGCGTTCGAGTGCAGCCTCCGTCACCTCGCGGGCGGAACGTTCCTTGCGGCGCACGGATTCGGCGACCTGCCACGCGGGCTCGATATCGAACATGCGGTGCCTCCTTTGGCGCGCATCCTAGGCGTGGCGGGGCGTGTTGTCAGCCGCAAGGTATTCGGTGGCCGCTAACGGCGCGCGGGCGCGGCCCAGCGGAGCAGGAGCCCGAGGAGCCACGTGGCGAAGGAGCGGCGGACGCGGGCGAACCACGGTTCGGCATTTGTACTGGTCATAACGCGAGAATAGACAGGCAGCGGGCGCGTGTCAGGTAGTCGGGGATCGGTAGTCGGTAGCCGGTGGCGCTGTTGCGCTGGCGCCCCGTGCTGCGGCGCGAGCAGCAGCGCGTCACGCGGTCAGCCGCCGGCGTCACTCCGGCGCCCGATCCCCGATCCCAGACTACCGATCCCCGCCTTGTGGTACGCTCGCTTTCGTTTCCCGCCGGTGGTGCCGCGCCGGCCCGCACATTCCCGTAGGAGCACGTTTTCCATGGAATTTGAGCAGATCCTCTTCGAGAAGCGCGGCCGTGTCGGTCTCATCACCCTCAACCGGCCCGAGAAGCTGAACGCCTGGACGCCGAAGATGATGGCAGAGATGCGCCAGGCCATCGACGCCTCCATCGCCGACCGCGACGTGGCCGCCATCGCCGTCACCGGCGCGGGCCGCGCCTTCTGCGCCGGCGCCGATGTGAGTGCCGTCTTTAAGGCGAACGCGGATGCGCAGGACGCGGGCAGCACCGAGCACAACGACCCCCAGGGCGGCCTGAACTGGGTGACCTACATACAGAACCTGCCGAAGCCAACCATTGCCGCCATCAACGGTACGGCCGTGGGCATCGGCATTACGCAGATCCTGCCGTTCGACATCCGCATTGCGAGCAGCGAAGCGAAGGTGGGTATGTTCTTCGTGCGCATGGGCCTCGTGCCGGAGCTTGCGAGCTCGGCGCTCTTGCCGCAGATGATCGGCTCGTCGCGGGCGCTGGAGTGGTGCCTGAGCGGGCGGCTTGTGGGCGCCGAAGAGGCTCGCGATGCAGGCCTTGTCAGCGAAGTCGTGGCACCGGACCAGCTTATTGACCGCGCGGTGGCGCTTGGCGAGCAGTTCGCCGGCCAGTCGGCGCTCTCCATGACGCTCATCCGCAAGCTGATCCTCGAAGGCACGAACGACAGCGACTACGAAGCCGTTGGCCGCCGCGAAGGGAAGGCGCTGGAGCAGGCGTACTCCTCGTGGGAGCACCGCGAGGCGATCGCGGCATTCATGGAGAAGCGCGCCGCCGACTTCACCAAGCAGGAGCCCACACTCCCGCGCTAGCCGCGGCCACGCATGACGACTGAGCCGGCGGTACACGCCTTCCGCGATTCGCTGCGACGCGGCGTGCGCGACGCCGTACCGCTGGCCATCGCCGTGGCGCTTTTCGGGGTCTCCTTCGGGGTGCTTGCGAAGAGCGCTGGCTTCGGCGGCATCGCCACGGTGGTGATGTCGCTCACCACCTTCTCCGGCGCGGCGCAGTTTGCGTCGGTCTCCATCATCCGCGATGGCGGCGGGGCGGCGGCGGCGATCACCGCGGCCGCCCTGCTCAGCGCCCGCTTCATCCCCATCGGGCTCTCGGTCGCGCCCGTGCTTCGCGGGCGGGTGCCGGCACGGTTCGCGAAATCGCAGCTCGTGATCGACGAGTCGTGGGCTGTCGCGTCGCGCGGCGGCGGGCTATTCGACGCGGGAGCACTCGTGGGCGCGGGCCTGCTGCTCTACGTCGCGTGGCTGGCCGGGACGCTGGTCGGGGTGGCCGGTGGCGGCCTGCTCAGCGACCCCGAGGCACTTGGCCTCGACGCGGCCTTCCCGGCGCTGTTCCTCGCGCTGCTGGCCCCGAACCTGCGAAAGCGGCGGCTGCTGGTGGCGGCGCTACTGGGTGCGGGCATTGCGCTGGTGCTTGTGCCGTTTGTGCGGCCCGGCCTGCCGGTGGTGGCGGCCAGCCTCGCCTGCCTGGTCGGCTGGAGCCGCCGGTGAACGATACCTGGCTCGTGGTCCTGTTCGTGGGCATCGCCACGGCCGCGTTCAAGGCGAGTGGCCCCGTCGCCATCGGTGGTCGCGAGCTGCCCCCGAGGCTCCTGCGGCTGGTCGAAGCACTCGCGCCGGCCCTGCTCGCCGCGCTCGTGGCCACGCAGGCCTTCGCCACGGACGGCGAGCTGGTGCTCGACGCCCGCGCGCTCGGCCTCGCGGCCGCGCTGGTCGCGATTGTCTTCCGGGCGCCAGTGTTGGTCACGATCGTCGTCGCGGCGGTTGTGACGGCACTGGCGCGGGCGTAGGCGGCCGGCGCCTGGCGGCGCGGTGCCCGGTGGGTGCGGGGCCCGCTACTGCGCGAGCAGCTCGTCCAGGCGTTCGTAGCCTTCGCGCACGCCCTGTTCCATTCCGCTCGCCACGAAGGCATCGCGGTCTTCGAACGAATCGACGAGCGAGGTGGCCGTGAGGCGTGTGCGGCCGTTGCCGAGGTCTTCAAAGCCCAGCTTTTCGAGCGCCACGCTGTCGGGCTGGCCTTCGAATGTGAACGTTTGGACGATGAGCTCGGCCGGGCGCACTTCGTGGAACGAGCCATGGAACCAGGCGTCGAAGCCACCAGAGGCGATGAGGTAGCGGTAGGAGCCGCCGGTGCGGCAATCGAAATGGTCGTAGCTCATTTGGGTACCGCGCGGCCCGTTCCACTGGACGAACAGGCCGGGGTCGGTGTGGGCGCGGAACACTTTGGCGGGCGGGGCATCGAACTCGCGGATAATGCGGACGAGCGGGACGCGCTGGTCGACGGTGATCTCGGTCTGCTTCGTGCTGGTGGTCACTGTGCTGCTCCTTCTACGTTCCCTGGCGGGACCGGGCCGGCATCATCCGGAAGCGATTCGAGGAGGGCATCGAGGCGGCTGTAGCGTTCCTCGGCGAGGCGGCGGTAGCGCTCGATCCACGCAGTCATGAGGTCGAACACTTCCACCTCGAGGTGGACGGGCCGGCGCTGGGCCTCTCTGCTGCGCCGCACGAGTCCCGAATCTTCGAGCACCTTGAGGTGCTTGGCGACCGCCTGGAACGAAATGTCGTACGACTTTGCGAGCTCCGTGGTGGTGGTTTCACCCCCGGCCGCAAGCCGCGCGACGATGTCGCGGCGGGTGGGGTCGCCAAGCGCCGAGAAGGCCCGGGAGAGGACATCAACGGCCACCGGTGCGGCCCCTTTGTGCGTTGTGCACCGGAGCGTCCTCTCGCCCGTTTGCGCTGCTCACCTTCGCCCCCCAATATTCAACCGAATG
>JALOAP010000243.1 GCA_023228745.1 Dehalococcoidia bacterium
GCGTCCGCGCAGGGACGGCGCCGCCTTCTGGGGCGCGAGATGCTGCTCGAGAGTATTCCAGGCCTCGCACTGGCGGCACTGGCCAGAATAGCCCGGTGTTTCCCAGCCGCAGGCCGAACAGCGGTAACCACGGGTTGCGCGCGCCATCGCACGCATCGTACGGGTGGGCGCGCGGAGGCGCACGGAACAAGTGCCACCTATGATCCTGCCCGGAGGTATGCCTGATGACGTTGGTGATGACGAAGGATGAACGAGAGCGGTTCCTCGCGGCGGTGCGCATTGGCATCGTGGCCGTGGCGGAGGAGGGCCGCGGGCCCCTGGCGGTACCCGTCTGGTACGAATACGAACCGGGCGGGGAGATCCGCTTCACGACCGGTGCGGATTCACGAAAGGCGAAGGCGCTCCGGGCAGCGGGCCGCGCGAGCTTCACGGTCCAGCAGGAGACGCTGCCCTACGCGTACGTGATGGCGGAGGGCCCGGTGACGATCGAGGAGCCGGATTTCGAGCGCGACGTACGTGCCCTCGCCGTGCGCTACCTCGGGGAACAGGGGGCGGCCCGGTACCTTGGTGGGTCGACAGACACCAGCGGGAGTGTGCTGGTTCGGATTCGCCCCGAGCGGTGGCTCTCCGTGGATTACGCGAAGCAGGGGCGGCAAGGCTAGGCGCCAGTAGATCGCGCGAGAAGCAACCCCTCTGGGGCTAGTTCGCCTCGGTCGCGCGGTCGAGGAACGGCTTCACGAGGGCGGCGAGCGCGTGGTGCTCGGGCTTCTGGAGGTGCGGGTCGCGGGCGAGCACATCGGCGGCGAGCTCGCGGGCGCGCATCAACAGGTCGCGGTCCGTGAGGCGGGCGACGCGAAGCATGGAGTTCGCGCCGCTCTGCACCCGGCCCCAGGCTTCGCCTTCACCGCGCATCTGCAGGTCGACCTCAGCGAGCTTGAAGCCGTCGGTAGTCTCGACCATGGCCTCCAGGCGCTCGCGGGCTTCCGGATTCGGCTCGTCTTCGGTGCTGAAGAGCACGCAGTAGCTTTGCTTCGACGAGCGGCCGACGCGGCCCCGGAACTGGTGGAGCTGGCTCAAACCGAAGCGCTCGGCGCCTTCGATGACGATGACGGTGGCGTTGGCGACGTCGATGCCAACTTCGATGACACTGGTCGAGACGAGCACGTCGGCCTCGTGGCGCGCGAAGCGCTCCATCACCTCGTCCTTCTGGCGGCCGGGCATGCGCCCGTGCAGGAGTTCGAGGCGGTAACGGCTCAGCGGGCCCATGCGGAGGCGCTCAAACTCCTCCTCCGCGGACCGCACGTCGAGCGCTTCGGACTCCTCGACGAGCGGGCAGATGACGTACGCCTGCTCGCCCGCGTCCAGCCGTTCACGGAGGAAGCCGTAGGCGCGGTCGCGTTCATGCGGCTGCACCCACATGGTGCGAATCGGCACACGGCCCGGCGGTAGCTCGGTGATCGTCGAGACTTCGAGGTCGCCGTAGACCGTGAGCGCGAGGGTGCGGGGAATGGGCGTCGCGGTCATGACGAGCAGATGCGGATTCGTCCCCTTCTGGCGGAGCTTCGCACGCTGCATGACGCCAAAGCGGTGTTGCTCATCGACAACGGCGAGGCCAAGGCGGGGGATCTGCACGTCGTCTTCGAGGAGTGCGTGCGTGCCGATGACGATATCGGCGCCACCGTTCGCGGCGTCTGAGCGGATCTGCTCCTTGTGCAGTGGGGTGAGCGAACCAGTGAGCAGGAGCGCACGGAGCGGACGGCCGAGCCAGGGCGGTGCGAACACCCCCTGCAGGGCACTCAGTTCGCCGCCATCGAGCAGGCGAGACAACGAGCGATAGTGCTGCTCCGCGAGGATCTCGGTTGGGGCCATGAGCACAGCCTGGTAGCCCGAACGCACGGCGGCGAGCATCGCTGCGAAGGCGACGACGGTCTTGCCCGAGCCCACATCGCCCTGGAGGAGCCGAAGCATGGGGTGGGGGCCGCGGATATCGTGAAGGATATCTTCGAGCGCGAACTGCTGCGACCGGGTGAGCTCAAACGGCAGGGAGCGAAGCAGATCGGCTTTGACCTTGCCCAGGTCCAGTGCCGGCGCGTCGTTGCCCTGCTGCCATTCGGCGCGGCGCATCAGGACCGCCGCCTGGATCGCGAGGAACTCGCGCGTCGCCATACTGCGGCGGGCGGCCTCGGCATCTTCGAAGCTGTCCGGGTAGTGGAGTTGGCGGATGACCTGCCCCAGTGGCGTGAGCCGCTCGCGCTCACGCAGCCAGGACGGCGCCGCGTCGGGAACGACGTCCGCCAGGGCGTCGACGGCCGCTTTGACAGCGCGCCGGATGGTGCGCTGGCCAAGGCCCTGTGTCGCCGGGTAGACCGGGACGAGCCGGCCTGTGTGCATCAGGTCCGTGTCCGCCGGTTCAACCTCCGGGTTCTCCATCTGCAGGCGTCCGCGGAAGGCGCGGACTTTGCCGGAAACCACGAGCTGCTGCCCAGCTTCAAGCTGGCGCGCAATGTAGGGCATGTTGAACCAGACGACCTTGAGCGACCCGGAGCCATCCTGCAGCAGCGCTTCGGCGCCACGGACGCGGCGGCCAAACCGCATCTCGCGCACGGAGAACACCGTGGCGACAACAGTCTGGGGGTTGCTGGAGGGTTGGAGGAGCGCGATCGGCCGGAGGTCACTGAAGTCGTTGTAGCGGCGAGGGAAGTAGAAGACGGCGTCGCCCGCGCTATGCACGCCGAGCTTTTCCAGCTTCTGTTCCCCGGACTTGCCGAGGCCGGGCAGACGGGAAAGCGGCGCGTCGATGCTGAGGCGGGGCGTTCCCGTCGAGCTGCTGGCCCGAGCAAGAGGCGCAGCAAGTGGCCGGGGTGTGCCGGCCATCGGCCGCGAAGGTGAGCGCCGCGCGGGGGCGGCCGTTCGGCGTGCGCGCTCGGCGATCGGCTGCGGCTGCCGGGGCGCCGAAGAAACAGGTGTAGGGCCGGAGAGTGCCCGGATGGTGCGCTGCAACCAGCTCCGCCGCTCATCCTCGGCGAGGGAGCGATAGCCGCCAGGGGGGAGCTCCCGGACCATGCGGTCTAAGCCGCCCCCGATCTCGATGAGGCCGTCCTCCGCCATCTGGATGAACATCCGGTCGAGGCCACCAATCACGGCCTGGTTGGTGCAGCCGCGCTCCAGCTCCAGTTCGAACACTCGGCGGAGGCGCGCTGCATCGGTCACAGCCATTGTCAGTTTCCTCGCTCGATCGCGACGCCGAGCACATTTGGGCCGGCGTGGACCCCCACGACCGGCCCCACCTGCCCGAGGAGGAGCTCGGTATCGGGCAACGCGCGGCGCAGGCGCTCGAGGAAGACCTCGGCCTCTTCGCGGTTGCCGCCACTCCCCACGAAGACACGCCTGGCCGTAGGGTCAGCGGTAGCGAGTTCGAAAAGTCGCTCGATCGCGCGTCCACGGGTGCGGACGCGCTCGAGCGGCGCGACTTCGCCATCTTCGACATGGACCAGCGGCTTGATGCTGAGGAGCGAGCCGAGCATGGAGCGGGCGCGGCCGATGCGGCCACCGCGCCGCAGGTACTCGAGCGTATCGACAAGGGCGATAACCTGCACGCGCTCTATCGTACGGCGTGCAGCGGCACTGACTTCCTCGAGGGTTCCCCCCTGCCGCGCGACGAATGCAGCTTCGACAGCCACGGCGCCCAAACCGAGGCTCACCGTGTTGGAGTCGAGCAATTCGATCCTGGCGTCGTCGGCGAGCTGCTCCCGGGCGATGGTGGCGGAGTTCAGCGTGCCAGAAAGCCGCGCCGAGAGGTGCACCGAGACGATCTCCGCGCCGGGCCCGAACGACGCGTAGACCTGCCGGAAGCGCTCAACGGAGGGCTGGCTCGTGCGAGGGAGGCCGCTAGACGCAGCGAGCCGCCGGTAGAACTCATCGGCATCGATATCCACACCATCGAGAAACGACTCATCACCGAAAGAGACCGTGAGCGGCACGACGGTAATCCCGTGCTCGCGTGCAAGGTCAGCGGGGAGGTCGCAGGTGGAATCGGTGACGACGTGAACCGGCATAAATGATCATCCGAGTATGCGAAGGAGTATAAAGCTTCGCGGAGTACACGTTAGAATGGCGGAGTGCGCGCGGTAAAGCTGGCTCCATCTATCCTGACCGCCGACTTCGGGCGCCTGGCCGACGAAGCCAGGGCAGCGGAAGCCGGCGGCGCCGACTACCTCCACCTCGACGTCATGGACGGCCGTTTCGTCCCGAACATCACCTTCGGGCCGCTCGTCGTGGAGGCGATCCGCAAGGCAACGGACCTTCCGCTCGACATCCACCTGATGATCGTGGAGCCGGAGAAGCACATCGAGGCTTTTGCGGACTACGCCGAATTCATCAACGTCCACATCGAAGTGGCGCCTCACGTGAACCGGCTGTTGGATTCGATCCGGAAGCTCGGGCCGAAGGCAGGCGTGTGCATCAACCCCGGCACCCCGGTAGCAGCGATCGAAGAGTCGCTCCCGGACGTGGACCAGGTGATGGTGATGACCATCAACCCGGGCTGGGGCGGTCAGCAGATGATTGCACGGCAGCTCGAGAAGGTTGCGCGGATTCGCCGCATGGTCGACGAGGGCGGATATGCCGCGCAGATCGAGATCGATGGGGGCGTGAAGGTCGCGAACGCAACGGCGTGTGCGAAGGCAGGCGCCGACGTGCTGGTGTGTGGCAGTTCGGTCTACAACGCCGAGGCGTCGCCCGCGGAGAGTCTCGCTGCACTGCGCGCGGCACTCACCGAAAGGTGATGCACGGAACACCGCTCGTCGGACCAGTCAGGCTATAGTCCACGAATGTCCGCACTGATCGCCCGCCTGCCTGCCACGCGTCATCGCGACTTCCGGGCACTCTGGGGCGGGACGGCGAGCTCGAGCGTTGCCCTCTGGACCCTTCTCCTCGGGAACGCATGGATCGTCTACGAACTGAGCGACTCGTCGTTTTGGGTCGGCGTGTCCACGTTCGCCTCGATGTCGCCCTTCCTGCTGGCTCCGTTCGGGGGCGTCATCGCCGACCGGGCCGAGCGCCGGATCCTCGTGCGGGTAACGCGGCTCTGCGCACTCAGTGTGACGTCGCTGCTCTTTGTACTCGCGGTTACCGACGTGATCGCGGTGTGGATGGTGGTGGGGCTGGCGCTGGCCCAGGGCGTGGTTCGCGCGGCCGAAATTCCTGCGGACAACGCGCTGCTGGCGAACGTCGTACCTCGAGAGGACCTCGATAACGCGGTGATGCTTTCGACGATGACGCAGCATGGGTCACGG
>JALOAP010000244.1 GCA_023228745.1 Dehalococcoidia bacterium
CCAATATCATCTACGTCGCCGCGACCCGCGCCGCCAAGAGTCTGACGATCCTCCTGCGGGCGGACCGGGAGGGCGCCTTGAAGGGCTACAGTGAGCGAATGTTTACAACGGCCCAGGAACCTATAGCGGACGCCGAGCGCACCGAATTCGGCTGGCGGCATGACTACGGCCTCGAAAAGCCGCGCCCCGCGGACCATGAGGATCTGATCGAGCCTGATCTGGGCGATCTCCCCGCCGTGCCAGCCGACAGCGACGAAATGGACGCGGCCCTGCGCTCCGCCGCCATCGAGGCGGGAATTGAGCGCGGTCTTCGCATCCACGCGATCCTCGCCCGCCTCACATGCGATCGCCAAACGATTGCCCCTGACAGCCTCGCCGCAGAAGAGCAGGCCGTGGTCGAGCGGTTCCTGCACGAAGAGAAGGTGCGAGAGATCCTCTTCCGACCCGGGAAGGTCCTCGTCGAACAGCACATCTCCGACACCCGCACCTTCGGCATCGTGGACCGGCTCATCATCGCCCCCGACCGCATCACCCTCATCGACTTCAAGACGGGTCGCGTCGGCCATTTGGCTGACAAGTATCGGCC
Source organism: Dehalococcoidia bacterium (assembly GCA_023228745.1). GTDB lineage: Bacteria > Chloroflexota > Dehalococcoidia > Tepidiformales > Tepidiformaceae > JALOAP01. The sequence continues at coordinate 587 of JALOAP010000244.1, forward strand.
CCAGATGCTCCGCTACCGGATGATTCTCCAGGGGCTGTTCGCAGGGCGTCCGGTCGAGTGCTATCTGCTGTTCGTGGACGAGCCGCAACGGATTGTGATAATTTAATAAGCTTTGGATAGGAAAAGCCGATGGCTTTCGAAAACGAGACTGACCATCAGGTTACCTTAGAAGGTCGTTTACTCCAACAAAAACATCATCATGCTTGCTTGTGGCAGCTTCGTCAAATTTTTGGACTTTCATTGAACCGGTCTTTCTGCTCGGGACCATCTAATAGGGTCACACGAAGAAACCTAAGATAACGCCTCTCCAGATTTCCTTCTTCGATATTTTCGTATTCCCTGCGGAATGAATCCCAGATTCCGGAGAGGGCTTCACGAAGGGCTTGCGTTGCTTTCTCGTCAACATCGAAGGACGCCCGGGAGAGGTCGCGGATAAAAGCCTCCTTGAATCCCGCCATACGGTAGGGCGGTCCCTTGTCGTTCCGGCGGACCAGACGGAAGAAGTGCCTCGCTTCTTCCCCCGCGAGGGGCTCCGCCGACATCACGCTTCCCAGGATGGCGCGCACCCACCGGTTGAAGATAAGCGGATGAAACGTCTCCGCCCAGGCTGGCAATCGCGAGCTTTCTCCGTGCCTTACGGCGAGGTCCATCAACAAGCGGTCGATCGCCTTGACTTGCTCGACCCGGCAACGGGTTTCTTCCAGTTCCGCGACCATTCTGAAATCCCGGTGCGGATTCTGCGCCTCCCTGCCTGCGAAATAAAGGGGACGGGGGGCGCAAAGCCCCTCCAAGGTCTCCTCCCAGGGTGTTCCCCAAAAGGCATTCGTCTTCCCCTGCTGGAGAAAGAGGCTCTTCTTTAGCCACCGATCCGCCTCCCAGCGAAGCTTCAGGGCCAGGCCGTACCCCACCCGGAATATCGCCAGCAAGGGGTTGTCCTTGAGCAGGGTTGCCGCCGCCTCGCCGTCCTTGTCGCAGAGCCGTTCCAGGGCGACATTCAGATAGGAAGCCGCTCGCCGACAGGATGCGGACAGCCGTTCGGAATCGATCTCCCCGGCAGGGGTGTCGGCGGCAACGATTCGGTTGCACAGGCCGGCGAATTCCAGGCGGATGCGGTCCTGGAGAAGGGGATCGCCGATACGCGAAAGTGCCTCGGCAAACAGGAGGTCCTCTCCGACATGCATGAGCGGAGAGACAGGGATAAGCGCGCCTTCCTCGATGGAGCAGAGCCGTCCAGGAAGAAGGAGCGGCGGCTTCTCGGCGCGAAGTACCGCCGGGTCAAGGGGAGCGTATACGGCAACTGCCTCCTCGTAGGGAAGAAATCCGTGTTCGGCGAGACGGCCGTTCCTAAAACGGTAGAGTTCCTCCTCGACCTCGGTAGGAATGAGGGCAGCGAGGCCGTAAAGAAGAGCCTGGTAGGCATGATGGTCCTTACTGGCCAGGGTCCGCAGAAGCCCTTCGATGGCCTCGCGATCCTCTTCCCTGATTGGCCGGATATAGAACCGACCATCCAGCGTGAAATATCCCGCTGAAAGATCGGCTTCCTCTTCGCCGTCCCTGATGATGACTTCCGCTTTCCCGTTGATGAGCAAGGAAAACAGGGCATCACCTTGGCTGAATAGCCAGACGGCGAATCGCTCCGGATCGGCGTCGCTCAGCCGCGAAAGCCACGACAGCACCCTGTCCGCATCAAGCCGGTCCTTCTCCCAGGTCTCCAGATCAAGAAGGTATTCCCACTGATCCTCCGAGGCGAGCCTCAGGAGGGGAAGGCAGTCCGCCTCGCCGATCCTCTTGACGATCCAGAAGAAGTCCTCTTCCGGAAGGCAGCGGATAAAGACCTTGGGACTCTCCTCGTCCAGGATGCGGTTGAGCAGGGCGCTGCCGGAAAGTTTCAGGAGTTCCTTAGCTGCCAGTGCAGATGGAACGGCCGTGGATTTCGGTATGGTTTGATATGAACTTCTCATTGCGCGAACAAAGGGAGGGACCGCCCCCGTCCCGGTTTCCCGGAAGCGGGAGGGCGGCTTCAGGAGGGGTTAGTCATAATCCCCCATGTCCGACGGCATGGCAGGCATGGGCGGTTCTTTCTTCTTCGGCTTTTCCGCGATCATCGCCTCGGTGGTCAATAGGAGCGAAGCAACCGACGCGGCGTTCTGGAGGGCAAAGCGGGCGACCTTCGTGGGATCGATGATCCCGGCCTTCAGCATGTCAACGTACTGCTCAGTTTCGGCGTCGAAACCATGAGTCCCGTTTGACTCCTTCACCTTTTCCACTACAATGGAGCCTTCGCAGCCTGCGTTGGCGGCGATCTGACGTAACGGCTCTTCCAAGGCGCGCCGGACGATGTTCAATCCCTGTTGCTCCTCATCGGGCAATTTTGCATCCGCCAATGCACCGATGGAGCGGATGAATGCCACGCCGCCGCCCGGAACAATGCCCTCTTCAACAGCGGCTCGCGTGGCATGCAAGGCATCCTCGACCCGCGCTTTCTTCTCTTTCATCTCGATCTCCGTGGCGGCGCCAACTCTGATAACCGCCACGCCCCCGACGATCTTGGCCAGCCGCTCCTGGAGCTTCTCCCGGTCATAGTCCGATTTTGTCTCCTCGATCTCCGCCCGGATCTGCTTCACGCGCCCTTCGATGTCAGCGCGGTTGCCGGCGCCGTCCACGATGGTGGTATTGTCCTTGTCAACAGTGACCTTCTTGCAAGTGCCCAGATCCTGAAGCGTGACGTTCTCTAACTTTATCCCCACGTCCTCGGAAATAAGATTTCCTCCCGTCAGAACGGCGATATCCTGGAGCATGGCCTTGCGGCGGTCTCCGAAGCCAGGTGCCTTGACTGCCACGCATTTGAGGGTCCCGCGCATCTTGTTGACGACCAGGGTGGCCAAAGCCTCTCCCTCAATATCTTCCGCGACGAGCAGGAGCGGCTTGCCCGTCTTGGCGATCTGCTCCAGAAGAGGAACCATGTCTTTCATGGCGCTGATCTTCTTTTCATGGAGCAGGATATAGGGATCATCCAGGCGGACCTCCATTTTCTCCGCATCGGTGACAAAGTAGGGCGAGACATAGCCCCGATCGAACTGCATCCCTTCAACGATCTCCAGTTCGGTTTCCATTCCTTTGGCTTCTTCAACGGTGATCACCCCATCCTTGCCGACTTTCTCCATTGCTTCAGAGATGATGTCTCCAATAGTCGCATCGTTGTTTGCAGAAATGGTGCCGATCTGGGCAATCTCCTTCTTGTCGCTGATGGTCTTACTGCGCTTCTTCAGTTCATCCACAACGAGAGCCACCCCCTTGTCGATCCCTCGCTTCAGCGACATGGGGTTCATACCGGAGACGACAAGCTTGGATCCTTCACGATAAATCGCCTGGGCGAGCACGGTAGCCGTCGTGGTGCCGTCGCCCGCCTTATCCGAAGTCTTGGAGGCAACTTCTTTGACCATCTGCGCCCCCATGTTTTCGAATTTGTCTTCCAACTCAATCTCTTTGGCCACGGTAACGCCGTCCTTTGTGACCTGAGGGGCGCCCCAGGATTTGGCGATAGCCACATTCCGTCCTTTGGGTCCCAGGGTGACTTTTACCGCATTGGCCAACGTATCAACGCCCTTCATTATTTTTTCGCGGGCTTGCATATCATATTTTATTTCCTTTGCAGGCATGGTTCCTACCTCCTTGTATTATGATTCAATAATGCCGAGGATATCGTCCTCTTTCATGATCATATGCTCCTGACCGTCAAGCTTGAACTCCGTGCCGGCCCATTTGGAAAACAAAACCCGGTCGCCTGCTTTCACGTCCAAGGGGATGAGATTCCCATCCTTGTCCCGTCCGCCAGGACCGACGGCGATAATTTTCCCCTCCTGTGGTTTCTCCTTGGCCGTATCCGGGATGATGATCCCGCCAGCAGTCTTCTCTTCCGCGTCGACGCGCGACACCACGATCCGATCATGTAATGGTTTAAATTTCATTTCCAAAACCTCCTGTTAATAAAAATAGATAAGCGGGCAGGGATTCCACTGCAACCGCGATTTGAATGATTCGGTGGATTCCGGACCGGAGGGGACCGGGACCGGCCAAAAGGAGTCCCCCCCCGCCCGATGGCCGGGGGGGACTCACTAATTCGAATGACGCCGTTAGCACGGCTATTCCGCTTTGATAGCGATCTTCTTTCCCTTGGCCTCTTCCAACCGGCGAAGGGTAACGGTCAAGACGCCATTCTTGAAGTGAGCATCAACTTTCTCCTTGTCGAGGCCTTCGGGAAGCGGGATGAACCTATGGAAGGCACCGTAGCTCGTCTCCCGATACCAGTTGTCCTTTCCCTGCTCTTCCTTCTCGGCCTTCTTCTCCCCCTTAATCGTGAGGCCACTGTCGGCAAGATTCACCTCGATGTCCTTCTCCTCCATGCCCGGCAGCTCGGCCTTCACGGTAACCTCTTTTTCGTCCTCCCGGACGTCGACCGAGGGGGTAAAGACCCCCCAGCTCCGTCCGCCGTCGAAGGGCGACAGGTTAAAGCCCCGGAAAAAGTCGTCGAAGATCCGATCCATCTCCCGATGCAGGGCGAGGAAGGGGTGTTCCTCTGCGCGTCGCAGGGGCGTTTCGCTTCTCCGCCATACGGTGGGCAACAGGTTTCTAATCACATGCTTTTCCTCCTTTCCCTTTCGGAATATTTGTTTGCAACAC
>JALOAP010000245.1 GCA_023228745.1 Dehalococcoidia bacterium
ACATCCCGGGGAAGACCCAGCCCTCGCGGTCGGGCCTGCGGTAAGGAGGAGCTGGCATCGTTCAGCCTCGCGAGGCTCGCAGTTCAGGCATCCTCCCCGAAATAGGACGCACCGCAATCGCGGCAAAAGCGCGCAGCCTTGAGCTCGTCTGGATCGCCGGGGAGTGCAGCCTCGCAGTCTGGACAGCGCCAGATCATCGGGTTGCCGCAAGCAGGGCAGTAGTTGTAGGGCTCGGCCGGGCGGGTCGGATAGCCGTAGGAGCCCAGGTGGTTCTGTGCGCACTTGCCAATCCCCCGCTCAATGTCCTCAGCCACGTGTTACCTCCTCGGGTTCGAGGTCGGGTGCGAGCGGCTCGTCGGGTGGGCCCGGGGGCGTGGGCACCGGGGTCCGCCTGTCGAGCCAATAGTCGAGGAACACCCTCCCCGCCGCGGTAGCGGGGAGGGCGAGCAGGATACCAGCAACGCCCAGCACTTCAGCGCCGGCGAGGACCGCAATCAACACGACGATCGGGGGCAGGTTCAGGGTGGAACCGTAGATGCGAGGCACGAGATAGCGGTCTTCGAACTGCTGATAGAGGACGAGTGCGGTGAGCACGATCAGAGCCTGCGTCGGCGACTCCTGGAAGGCGGCGACGGTCGCGGGTACCACAGCGATGAATGCACCGACGAGCGGGATGACGTCTGCGAACCCTGCGAGGACAGCGAAGGCGATGGCGTTTGGCACGCCGGCGGCGAGGAGGACGACCAGGGTGAAGGCAGTGATGACAGCGGAGGTGATCACCTGTCCGCGAATGTAGCCACCAACCACTCGGCTCAGTGCCTGGATGATGGCATCGACGTCAGGTTCGCGGCCCGGTGGCACGAAGCGGTAGAGGAAACCGGACATCTTCGGTGCATCGATAAGGAGGTAGGCAGTGAGGACGATGACCGTGAGGGCAGAGAGCAGGCCGATGACGACGCGCTGGCCGTAGTCGACTGCGACATCTCCGGAGACGATACGATCCCACTCGATACGCTCGGCGCGTTCGGGCAGGTCCCAGTTTTCCGTGTCGAATCCGAGGTTCTCCATGAACCGCTCGAAGTCGCGGGCATCTTCCGGGAGATTCGCCTGGAGGTCGCGGAACTCGTCGACCATGGCGGGCACCACGAGCGCGAAGAGGCCACCGATGACGGCGAGGATGACGAAGAGCACGACGAGGACGGAAAGCGCCCGGGGCAGGCCGCGCCGGACGAGCCATTCGACGTAGGGGATGAGCGCTGCAGTGAAGATGAAGGCGACAAAGATTAGGAGCAGGACCGGCCAAAGGCGGACCAGGAGCCAAATACTGAGGAGAGCGGCGCCGAGGATGACCAGCGCGCGATAGGAGACCTCGAGCTTGAGCACATCGCGCTCCGTGAGCAGCTTGCCGTATTGTGCGGTGTAGCGCCGGAATCTCCCAGTGTCGCCGTCGAAGACGGGCCCGGCGCAGGGAGAAATCGCTCTGTTAGAGTGGCGCACGCTGGAGGTGTGCGATGCTCAGCACGATATCGGCATTCCTCGACTACTTCGATGCCGTGAACCGGCGGGCGATGCGGGATGTGGCTGCGCTCCCGCAGGAGGCGGACGGCTGGGCGCCAGCGACGGGCCGGGGTGAGAGCGCGTGGAGTATCAACACACTCGTTGGGCACATGGCCGGGTCCCGGCTTTACTTCGCCAGCGCCTATGCGGGCCTGGGCTGGGTTAGCCCGCGGCCGCCTGATGTGAGTTCGCGCAACCGCTGGATCGGGGCACTGGAAGAGAGTGCCAAGGAGCTGCGCCGCCAGCTACAGGACACGCCGGATGAATGGCTGCACCGGAAGGTCGCTATGATCGACACCGAGGGTGCGCTCTCCGGCTGGCGAGTGCTGATGATGATGGTCGAGCACGACATCCACCACCGCAGCCAAATCGACACCTACGCCGGGATGAATGGCTGGGACGTACCACAGATCTTCGGGCGCGGCGCCGAGCAGATCGGCGCGCTCCAGGCGCGGGAGCGCGCGAGACACGGCCTCGACGGGGAAGGGCATCCGCTGTAGCAAACGAAGGGCGGGCTCCAGTGAGCCCGCCCTTCCGATGGTACGCTGCGGGGTCTCAGCGCACCGGCATCGGCATGGGCACGGGATCACCAACGCCAGCGGAAGTGAGGTTGGATGGATCGAAGGTGGGGTCAACGCTCTTCGCGACTGCAATGAGCGTGTCTTCGCCGACCTGGCCCTTGTAGCCGTTGAGGGCGTAATGGACGCCATTAGCGTCGGTCCAGAAGTAGCCGTAGGGAGTCGCCGTGTTGGGCTCGCCGCCCCCGTAGTACTCGACGCCCTTGGAGATCGTGAGTTCGATCATCCCCGCGTAGCCTTCACTGAACATCGCCCAGGTGGCACGGAAGCCGGCGTCCACGCCGGGGACGCCGCTGCAATCGCCGGAACCTTCGTAGCGCTGGAACCAGGTTGAATCGACGCGGAACCCATCGGGGACCAGTGGCGTGGCGACGCCCAGCGATGCGAGTTCGTCGCTACTCAGGCTGCTGGCACGCACGATGCAGCGCTGTTCGAAGCCGGGGTCAAGCGCACGGGCGATGGTGGAGAGGGCTGTCGCATCACCCTGGCCCTCGGGGCCGTAGGGAATGCTGACATAGAACTGGTGCCGGCCGTTGTTCCAGTTGAGCATGCCTTGTTCGAGGCGCCCGGCCTGGACAGACCCGTCTTCCGGGAGCGGGTAGACGCTGATATTGATGTAGCCGCCGGCGTCGTTGGTATAGGCCGTGTCGAGGAACAGTTCCTGGCCGTACTCCGGCGCGGGTGTCCCGCAGGCGGGGTCGGGTGGATCGAGCTTCATGGAGTAGGTGTAGCTCTCGTTGTAGCCACCGGGAATGACCGCGCGGGGGTCGCCGATCCCGTCTGCTGCCAGGTCCCCCCAGCCGCTTTCGGTCTGCCGGTAGAAGCACTCGAACCCGAGGTCTGGCGCGACGGCTGAGATGATCGACTCCAGCAAGCCCTGTGCGCGGGGATCTGGCTCACCACCAATGCGGGCAGGCGCAGAAGCGACGTCAGTGGTGGCGACATCGCCGCCAAGGTCGCGGGCGCCATCTTCCGCCGCGAGCGGGTCGATCGGCAGCATCCGATAGGGGTTCACGCCGACGGAGAAGGCATAGCCGCCGTCCCAGAACTCGGTGTTCCCCTGCCACATCACGTTACTGGTGCGATCGGGCTCCACGCGCTGGGAGAGCCACGCTGTGAGGCCCGTCTCGTCGTGTTGCCAGCGGGTGTCGACCACGACATCGCCGCCCGTGGCGCTGCCGGTGTCATCGCACTGACCCTGCCGGCGGACATTGAAGGAGAGTAGCGAGAACCCCTCGCCCGGGGACTTCAGGTCGAAGCCGAGGCTGGCGGGGTCGACGGCTGTCCCATCGAAGACGTCACCAAGTGGTGCTTCGCAGCCACCCCAGGGGAGGGCGCGGTCGGCGGCGGCAGCGGAGTCGCCGGCTGTGGGTGCCGCGGCACCGTTTCTCCCGGCCAGTTCGGGACGCCAGCCGGGGGCACCGGCGCCATCGGCACGGCCGATCCCGGCAACGTCACTACCGGACGAGGATGGTTGCGGGTTGTCATCGCCCATGGTCGCACGTGCGACGAGCACACCGCTGGCGAACATGGCGGCGGCGCCGAAAAAGCCAAGTGCGCCGACGGTCATGCGGCGCTTTAGCAGGGGTTCTTTGGACACGGGATCTCCTGTCTCCGCTCGAGCTAGCGGAAGCTCTCACGCGAAAAACGCCGGCGCGAGGTGGAAAGTTCCCTCGCGCCGGCGCAGGTAAAGGTGCGGTTAGCGCTGTTAGCGCTTCCGTGCGATGGCGTCGCGGGCGGCCTGGGCAACGCGTGCGGGGGTCAGGGCGAAGTAGTCGAGCAGTTGGTCCCACTTCCCGCTTGTGCCGTAGCGATCGACGCCAACGAAGGCCATGGGGACGGGCACCTCCTCCGCGAGGACGCGAGCGACTGCCGAGCCGAGGCCCCCGGTGGTCTGGTGCTCCTCAGCGGTGACGATGGCACCCGTTTCTCTGGCAGCGGCGAGGACGGCCTCGCGGTCGAGCGGCTTGATAGTGGCCATGTTCAAGACGCGCGCCGACACTCCCTCACGAGCGAGCGCTTCGGCCGCCTTCAGGGAGATATCGACCATCACGCCGCACGCGATGATGGTGACGTCGGATCCTTCGCGAAGCTGGTGAGCCTTCCCGATTTCGAAGCGGTAATCGCTGCCGTAGAGCACGGGCAGCTTCGGCCGCCCGGTGCGGACGTAGGCCGGGCCGGTGGTCTTACCAACCGCGACGATTGCCTGCTTCGCCTCTTCGAAGTCGGCCGGGACAATGACGTCGAACGGGATGAGCGCCGTTGCGAGCGCGAGGTCTTCGATGGCCTGTGCGCTCATGCCGTCTTCGCCAACGGTGACACCGCCGTGACTGGCGACCGCCTTAACGTTGAGCCCACCCATTGGTTGCGCGACGGACGTTCGAAGCTGATCGAAGCAGCGGCCGGGGAGAAAGGCGGCGAAGCTGGCGACAAAGGCGGTCTTGCCCGCCGCAGCGAACCCGGCGGCCATGCCGACCATGTTTTGCTCGGCGACGCCAACGGTGAACCAGCGATCGGGGTACTTCTCGCCGAACTGGAAACCCATCGTGGAGACCGAAAGGTCGGCGTCGATAGCCACAACGTCGACACCCTCTTCGGCAAGCTGGATGAGCGCGTATGGGTAGGCTTCGCGGGTGGCAGCAGAGGTCACGGTGGTCACAGGCCTGCCTCGATCTCGGCGAGTGCCTGTTCAATCTGGTCCGCCGACGGCGCCTTGCCGTGGAAGCCGGGATTATTCTCCATGAAGCTCACGCCTCGCCCCTTGATGGTTTTCGCGATGACAACGCGCGGCTTGTCGCCGGGCTCCTTCGCCTCGGCGAGGGCACGGTCGACATCCGCCATGTCGTGGCCATCGCATTCGATGACGTTCCAGCCGAAGCCCCGGAACATCGCGGCCGGGTTGGTCTTCATGATAGTTTCCGCGAACCCGTCGTTCTGGATGCCGTTCAGGTCGACGAGGGCAGTAACGTGGTTACCCAGCCCGAAATGTGGCACGGCCATGGCAGCTTCCCAGACCTGGCCCTCATTCAGTTCACCATCGCCCATGAGCACCCAGCAGCGGTAGTCGCGGCCATCGAGCTTCGCGGCGAGTGCCTGCCCAATCGCGAAGGAGAGTCCTTGGCC
>JALOAP010000246.1 GCA_023228745.1 Dehalococcoidia bacterium
GCCTTTGCTCTTTTGATCTCCATTTCCAGCGCTTCGTCTTTCAGGTCCTCATCGTTCAGTCGCTCCAACTGCATGAATAGATGATTATTCAGATCTCCCAGGGTGTTTTTCATATGACGACCTCCTTCCCGTTTATTTCATCGAGCCACTTATCTATGCAATCCGTACAAGTGTACGAAGATACTGGTCGCCCGTCCATAAAGCCTGTTTCTCGTATGGCATATGTGCCGGCAGGTATCTCTTTTTCGCAGCCACCCATACACTTATGGGGCTTGCGGCACTTTACAAGCTTTTCGTTGTAGTTTTCAATTTCATCGTCGTCAAAGCCGTAAAAGTCTGTAGCTCTTACGCTGTAATCTTCTGGCTTATATTTCATCCCTCTTTGACCTCCTCCCAAAACAACTCATATCCCATCCGCTGCCCTTCCGTGGCAGCTCCGGGAACTCCAACATATTAATGCTGCCTCTGCATCCGGAGCACACCGCATCCCTAACCTGGCACCACGGAATGAGGAACGCCCTCTTGGTGTCCTCCGTCAGCCATATGCCGATGATGCAAGCATTATCCCGGCCGACCTGGCGCATGAACTTTTCCAGGCCTCGGCGCTCATTCGGTGTGATTTTTGAGTGTGGAATTCTGGGCTCCAGCGCCGTTTTCGCTTCCACGGCGTAGCCTCCGCCCGGCGGGATGATCAGCTTGTCAAATACGGTACCGTACCCGGCATTAATCAGCTTGTGGCTCCACAACCCGGCTTCACGGAGAGAGTCAGTTAAAAGGCTCTCTCCCTTCACTCCGCGCTGCTGCTTTTGCTTTTGTGTGAATTTCTTCATGAGCGCATCACCCGGCTCCCATTCTCCCCGACCTCTATCTGTATTTGTTGTGGGAATCTCGCCTTCATGTTCTCGTCGTGAGATATGGCCACTATGCGCATTTCCGGGAACTTCTCATGCTGCACTTCAAGAGCGGCACAGTAAGCCTCTACCCCGTCAGCATCCAAAAATGGCGGCTCGTCCACAAACATCATCCCCAGCTGCAGTCCAACTCTACTTGCCTTAATGTTCGCTAGCGCAAAGTTTACGGCTAGCGCCGCCCTTACCTTCTGCCCACCGCTCCGGCTCAAATAAGGCAGCACTCCATTGTCCACATCAGATATGATTATCTCCAGTGTGGCTACTTCCTTCGCTTTATTGCTTTTCAGAGTTTTTTCAGTCACGAATTCCAACCTCATTCTGCCGCCAGTCATCTGTGATAGTATCTCGTTAGCCGCCGCCTCAAGCTCCGGAACAATGTCTCTGATGATCTGATATGGTATGCCGTCCTGCGAGAAGGCCTGCGCCAATACCTCAAGATTGGCCGCCTGCCTGGCCGCCTGCTGTAGCTTCTCCTGTTTCTCGGCCAGCTGCACCTTCTTGGCGTCGATGGTTTTCAGATTTGCATTGATGGTTCCGATCTGCTGATTTAACGCAGATATAAGGGTTTCCAGCATAATAATTCTTGTTTCAATGTCTCTCTTTCGGGCATACAGCGCTCCCTTGTCAACCGTCAGAAGCGCCAGCTCGGCCAGCCTGTCGTTGATTTGCTTTATCGTGCTAGCCAGCTCATTGATGTCGGCCGACAGTTGATCGATACTCTCCCCTGTGGACTCCACAAACTGCTTCGCCTTTGGCAGCTGCTCCTTCATCGACTCATATCCGGCCAGCTCCACAATGAGACTCTTCAGCTCTGCAACCTTCCCGGTCTCCTGCTCAAGTGCTGCGATTTCAGATGCCAGTATTTCTAGGTTCTCTTCAAGCTCTTTAACCCTGCCATCCAGCGCGCCTTCCTGCTTCTCCAACTCCTTAGCTGTGGCGCTATCCGCAGCCAGTTTAGCAAGCTCGTCCTTCGCATTGTGATACTCATGGACCGTTTGAATGAGCTCACTGTGGGTAATGCGGTCATAGGCAATGGATTTGATTTTTTCGTCAATCTCTGCTATGGCAATATTTTGTTCTTCCTGCTTCCGCGCCAGATATGCCTGCTGCTCGTTGATTTGGTTTTCCAGATGTCCAACTTTTTCTTTGGCTTCTTTTGCTGATTGAAGGAACCTGCAATTAGCTTTCTCTACATCAAGACAATTCGCATTGTTCAGCATCTCAGCTTCCTTCTTACGCCCATCCAGTTTGCTGACTCTTATGGCAATCTCGGTCATCAGCTCTTTCTCCTGGACTGCGAATTTCGATACAAGAGCTTGCTTTTGATTATTTAATTCCTGCGCCTCCGCAACCTTCTTCTCGTATTCCTCCAGCTCCGCTTCGGCCGTATTCCCCTCAACAATACTTTCCAGTCTGCTCTTATCAACCAGCCTCGCCTCAATTTCGTCCAGCCTTATTGCAATGTTTTCTCGTTGTCCCTGCGCCATCAGCAGTTCCCGGTTCGTCTTCCCACACTGCTGTTGTTTGTCTTCCAGTATCCGCACCTTACCGTCGAGACTAGCAATCTCCATCCGGGCTGCATCCAGTTCAGCGCATTTATCTAAAATGTTCTGCTCGTTCTGCAAAAAACTCTTGGTCTCCTCAACCCGTCGCTGCAGGTCGTCACGTTTATCCTTCTTGGCAGCATAGGATTCCGTGTCGCTTTTTAGATCGTTTTTGAGGCGGCTCTCCTCCTCCTCATATCCTGCAATGGCTCCAATTTTGCTATGCAAAGCATTAAGTTGTTCTTTGTTTTCTTGCAGCTCGTCCTGTGTTGTCCGGAGCTCGACCTCTGCCTGCTGCATCTCTGCGTGGAGATCCTCCTCACCGGCAACCTCTGCCTCCAGTGCCAGGATCTCTTCCTTGCCAGCTCTGACTTCCCGATTAACATCAGTCAGCTTCTCTTTTGTGATTTTCAGCAGGTCATCATATATGCCCAGCCCTAGAAGATTAGCCAACACTGCCATGCGCTCCGATTTGTCCGCCTCCATGAATTTACCGTATCTGTCCTGCATAATTAGCACGCAGGACTGGAAGGTGTCGCAGTCCATGCCAAGCAGGTCAATTATTTTCTGCTGCGTGTCGTTAAGGCGCTCAGTGGAGTGGTCGATCCATTGTGCTGGATTGATATTGTTTTCTTCTAAGAATTTCGCCAGTGCCAGCGTAGCCTTACCGCTTCTCTGCCTCGTCCTTGTCACTCTCCACAAATCGCCACCCAGCCGGAACGTAAAACTGATGCTCCCTGACTTCGTATCGTTCCGGATCCAGCCGGTCAGCTCTTTTTCCCTGGTCTCCTCGTACAAGCAGTCAGTGATGGCATCCATAAACAGGCTGCTCTTCCCGGATCCATTCTTCCCGTTCACCATTGCAAAGAATATGTCTTCAAAGCTGAATTTTTCCTCTGCGTATGAGCGATAGTTCCGCACTTCAATTTCCACAGGGAGGAACATCCCGGATGAGGACCCCATTGGCATACTGGCCTGAGCTTCGGCAACAATGTCAACTGCCTCGCTCAATATCGCAGAAATCTCTTCTTCCGTTTTCTTCTTTTCCTTCAGGTATCTGTCTAGGCATTCTGACACCGTCAGCTTCTCCGTCATGCCTTCTCTGTTTACGCTCGCCGTCACCTTCTCCGGCCGGATTTCAGACACATAATAAGCGCCGGCGGCATACAAATCCTGCTCAAGCTTTTTCTTGTTCAGCGCCTTTTCAGTCTCACTATCACAGGCGTAGAGGATGCGGACAACTTTATCTTTGATATTGCCACCACACAAGAGATCATCAAAAGATGGCTGCCACTCTCCGGATGCATACTCTTTTGTTGCTTCGTCGTCCCATTTGCAGGTTAGGAATTCTCTGGCCGGCGTTCTACTGTACTGTGGAAAGGCGTTCCATTCAAAAAATCTGTGTATCCAGAATCCGTGTTCATGTCCCTCGTCATTGAAAGTAAAGGCATCAATCGAGCCAGAGTAATACACCGGCTTTCTACAAGCCGTTACTTTCTGAGCCTTGTGGATATGCCCCAGACATACCATGTCAAAATTACTGCTGTCCAGCGCAGCGGCCGGCAGAACAATCTCATTTGCCTGGAATACGTGCTGCCCGTTGTCTAGCTCACAACCCACAACAGTATGATGGGCCATTAGAACCGATGGGATGTTCGGGTCCACCTGGGCAGACAGTCCCTGCAGGATCTGTGTCAGCTGCTCAGTAAATACCTTGTTTTCCTCCTCCGCCGACAGCCCTGGAAACTGCGCCCGGAAATGCCCTTTGTCGAAACCGGGAAGGCCAGCAACTTGGATTGCGCCCGTTTTGGTGCTGATCCTGCGCAGGAAAGGCTCTGTATGTATTCCTACCTGAAATCCGTCTAGCATTTCCTGCAACGTATAAAATGTTTCCATGTTTTCATGCGATGGTGTTCCGTACAAAACCACAACAGGCGCTATCATACCAAGTTCTTTCAGACAGTTTACGGCTACCCGTATTTCCACAAGGCGCCTCTCGTCCCAGACCCTCGCACTGTGGAAAACATCTCCTGGAATTAGGATTATATCAGGTTTTTCTTGCCAAGCTGTCTCAACAAGCTTGTCAAGGCATTTTATTGTATTTTCCATTCTTTTGTATGGATCGTCGCACTGGGGGCCGACATAAGCCCCCAGGTGCCAGTCGGCGGTATGTAATATTTTCATTCAATTACCCCCAATTCTTCAATGCATTTTAGAAGTTCAATACATGCATTTTTTAAGTTATTGACTTTGTCCAGGTCGGGCTTGCCATCAATAAATTCTTTAGATACCCCAAAATATTCACATATTTTTTGCATATTTGTAGTATCTGGATACCTAGAGCCATTCTCATATGAGGAAATTGAGCTTCGGGCAGTTCCTATGATTCGAGCAAGCTCAGCCTGTGTTATGCCTTTTTTCTCTCGCAACCGCCTTAATCGTCTCATCCCTACTTCCCGCCCTTCTTCGCTGCCTGCTGGCACTTCATACAAAGACGCTTGCCGTACTGCTGCATACTGTAGTTGGCAACATTCGGGGCGATCTCTACACCGCACTGGCTGCATTGCAGGGTTTCAGTCTCTTGCTGCATCTCCCAGGGCATAGGCTCTGGCGGGCCTGATTCATACTCGCTGTCAATAATCTCTCCTGTGGACATATCCACATTGCGCTCTTCCGGCAGTGTCGCCTGAGCTCCCGCGCCCAGCTGCAAGCCTGTGCCGTAAAGTAGATTACTTCCCATCATCGCTCCTGCGATAAGCGCTTTTTTGACATCGGCATCCCGACTGTCAAGCACCGGATAT
>JALOAP010000247.1 GCA_023228745.1 Dehalococcoidia bacterium
CGCATCGCCCACGACCTGCACGACGGCACCATCCAGTCGCTCTATGCGCTCGGCCTCGAATTCGACGCCCTCTCCCAGCGCGAAGGCTACCCGGAAGAAGTCCAGGACGCGCTCGGCCTCGGTGTCCAGCGCATCAACGACCTCATCTCCGAAATCCGCGACTACATCCAGATGCTCGAAGCGCGCGCCCCGGAGGCATCGCCCGAGCTCGCCCGCGACCTTGCCTTCGTCGTCCGCCAGCTCGTCCCGGCGGGCATCGATACGGTGGTCAATATCACCGCAGCGGCACTCCAGGAGCTCACGACGCGCGACGCAGAGGACCTGCTCTACATCGCCCGGGAGGCCCTGAGCAACGCCGTGCGGCACGGTGCGCCCACCAAGGTGGCCATTGACCTGCGCCAGACACCGGATGAAACCTGGCTCACCGTCCAGGACAATGGCGTAGGCTTCGATACAGCAAACGCCCGCCAGGGGCTTGGTACGGTTACGATGCGCACGCGCGCCGAACGGCTCGGCGGTGCTCTCACCGTGCTCGGCATCCCCGGCATGGGTACCACCGTGCGGGTCACGATTCCCAGGAGATACGACGATGACGACTTCGAATGACACCATCCACGTGCTGCTCGTGGACGACCACGACATCGTGCGCACCGGCCTCAAGGCCGCCCTCCGCGCACATCCCGAGTTCAACGTCGTCGGCGAAGCCCGCGATGGCCAGGAAGCCATCCGCGAGGCACGGCGCCTGAATCCGAACCTCGTCGTCATGGACGTCCGTATGCCCCGCCTTTCGGGTATCGAAGCCTGCCGCGACATCCGCTCCGAACAGCCCGAGACAAACGTCCTGATGCTCACCTCCTACGCCGACGAGCGCGCGGTTATGGCCTCCATCGTCGCCGGCGCCAGCGGCTTCATGCTCAAGGAAGTGCAAACCCAGGAACTCCTCGAGGCGATGCGCACCGTCGGCCGCGGCGGCAAGATCCTCGACCCGACCTCCGCCGCCGCTGTCATCGAGCAGATCCGGCGCGGCAACGTCGTCTCCGAAGAGGACAAGCTCGCCCAACAGCTCTCCGAGCGCGAACTGCGCATCCTCGACCTCATCGCCGACGGCCTCACGAACCGCGAGATCGGCGAGCAGCTCTACCTCTCCGAAAAGACGGTGAAGCACCACGTCAGCGACATCCTCGCGAAACTCGGCCTCACGCGCCGCGTCGAAGCTGCAGCGTTCGCCATCCGGCGCTCCACCCAGCGACCATCGAGCTAGCGCGCTACCACCAGAAGACGTACCGCGAATATGCCATGAGAAGCCCTCCGCTCAACCCACCCTGTCATAGGCTGGGCACAGCGTAGCGGGGTTTCCCCTCGCCCCGGGTAACGCCCTGGTGGCCAACGGGCGGCAAACTGGTGAACCGCCACGATGGCGATGACAAGTAGCGGTTAGCGGGCCCCGCTCACCGACTCCAGGAACCGCAGCATCGCCCCCGTCACCTCCTGTGGGCGTTCCTGCTGCGTCCAGTGGCCGCAGCCGGGAAGCATCACCGTCTCGCGCAGGTCCGGCACGTGCGTCGCGAGGTTGGTCACGGCCTGCGGATTCGCGGCCACCACCCCGTCGCGGTCCCCCGCGATGAAGAGCGCCGGCACCCGGACCTTCGCCCCATCGAACGCCGCCATGAGCTCCCACGTGCGGTCCACGTTCCGGTACCAGTTCAGGCCACCACGAAAGCCCGCGCGTTCGAACTCGCCGACATAGAAGTCCAGCTCCTCCGGTGCGAGCCATGTGTGCCAGTCTTCGCCCGGGTCGCCACACCACTCGAGGAAGGTGCGGTCCTTCGGCATCCGCCGAAAATACGTCCCCAGTTCCGGGTCACCAGAGGCGGAGTAGTTGAACATCCGCAACGTCCGCCGGACATCCGCTTCGAGTTCCGCCTCCGCCTTCCCCGGCTCCTGGAAATAGAGAATGTAGAAGAAGTTATCGCCCGCCATCGCCTTCATCGCATCGGTGGGCTTGATCGCCCCGCGCGGCGTATAGGGCACCGAAAGTGCGATGACCGCCGGGAAGCGGTCCGGGCGCATCAACGCCGCATTCCAGGCTACGGGCGCCCCCCAGTCGTGCCCCGCAACGACCGCCGTCTCCTCGCCCAGCGCGTCGAGCAACCCCACGATGTCGCCCACAAGGTGGAGCTGCGTGTAGGAGGCGGCATCCTCCGGTGCGTCCGTCTGGCCGTAGCCCCGCTGGTCGGGTGCGACCACGTGGTATCCGGCCTCGGCCAGTGCCCTGATCTGGTGACGCCACGAATACCACGACTCCGGGAAGCCGTGACACAGGACGACGAGCGGCCCTTCGCCAGCCTCCGCAATGTGCATGCGGATGCCGTTTGTTTCGACGAACCGGTGCTGGATCTCGGTAGTCATCTGGTCCCCCCTGCGTTGTGTGCGCGGATTCTGGGGCCGAACGCCGCCCGCTGTCGAATCCCCGCCCTTGCCAATCTACGATTGCCGTTCGCCGATTGCCGCCTCGCGACGCCCCTACACAACTCCGAAGCACCCCCGCTGATTCCCACACACGGCACTGGGCCGGAGAACGCGATGGTAGTCAACGCCCACCGCGGCCTCGGGACCGGGTATCCGCCCACACCAACCGGCCACCAAACCATCCGAAGCGGCCACAAGGGCCGCCGCTACCTCATGCCTTTCGCCTCATACCTCGCGCCTCGACCGGGCAAAGAGAGGCCGCCTCCCCCGGGGGAAGGGGAAGGCGGCAGGGGGACATTCGGTGCCAGCCGCCGGGAGAGTTGCGGCGCTCCCGGCGGCTGTGCCTCGACTACAACTCGGCCTACGCCAGCCGGAACCGGCTCGCAGCCTGCGAAAGCTGCGTGGCGAGGTCGCGCATCTGGTTCGCTGTCGCCGCAAGCTCTTCCGATTGCGCCGAAAGCTCCTCGGTCGACGCCGAAACCTCTTCCGCCGAGGCCGACGTCTGCTCGCTCGTGGCCGACACCTGCATCACCGCGTCGGAGACACGCGCCGTCCCGTTCGCCATTTCGCTCGCGCCCGCCGCCGACTGCTGCGACGAAGCAGCCATCGCCACGGTCGACTCGACGATCCGCTCGACCCCGCTCGACAGCGACGTCACGTCCTCTGCGATGCGCTCCATTTGCGTGGCCGAACCCTGGACGGCGGAGAGGATGAGCTCCAGCGCCTGGCCGGCTTCCGCGGTGATTTCGCGGCCCCGCTCCACGCCTTCCACGCCTGCGGCCATGGAACCGACCGCCTCCTGCGTGCCGTCCTGCACCTTCGCGATGAGGTCCGCGATCTCCTTCGTGGCCTCCGAAGAGCGTTCCGCCAGCGACCGCACGTTTTCCGCCACCACCGCGAAGCCGCGGCCCTGTTCGCCCGCCCGCGCAGCCTCGATAGCGGCGTTCAGCGCCAGCAGGTTCGTCTGCGCAGCGATTTCGTCGATGGTCTTCACGATGTCGCCAATCTGCTGGCCGTATTCGCCCAGCAGGTTCACCGTCTGCTGCGTCCGCAGTGAGGCGTTGGCGATGTCCTCCATCTGCGTGACGACCTGGCCCACGGCCTGCTGGCCGCGCAGTGCCGCCTCGCGCGCTTCCGTCGCCGAAAGTGCCACCTGCTCCGAAGCCTGCGCCACGAGGCCGATGCGCTCGCCCATGCGCGTTGCTTCGTCGCGGCTCGAAGACGAGGTCGCAGCGTTCTCCTGGGCCGCCGCCGCCACCTGCTGCGAACCGGCCGCCACCTTCTCCACTTCGCGTGCCGACTCCTGCGACAGCGACGAGAGGCTCACCGCCGAGCGCGTCACTTCGTTGATCGCGGTCGCGATCTGGCCCGTGGCCGCGGCCATCTGGTCCGAGGCATCGCGCAGCTGGTCCGAAGCCGAACCGATCGCCGCCGAGTCGTCCTGCACCTCGCCGATAAGCTCGCGGAGGTTGTGGGTCATGCGCTGCAGCGCGTTGCCGAGCGCGTCGTCGGTGCCCCGCGGGCGGACTTCGACGGTGAGGTCGCCGTTAGCCACAGCCTCGCTCGCCGCCACCATCTCCTGCAGGTAGCTAGTCATCTCGCCGAAGGCGCGGCTCAGATCGCCCATCTCGTCCTTCGTGTTCAGTTCGAACGACACGTCCACGCTGCCGTGGGAGATGGTCTTTGCTGCCGCCGCAGCGGACTGTGCTGCGCGGCTCACGTTGTTCGCCAGCCAGACCGCCCCTGCGAGCGCACACACCGAGGCGACAAGGGTGATACTGATGAGCATCACGCGCGCGGTGGCCACCGCGTCCTCGGCGGCTTCGCGGCTCTCCGCAGCCAGGGCAGCATTGTAGTTGGCGAGGTCGTTGAGGGCCGCATTCATCTCGAGAATGGCGGGCATCATGTTGGTGTCGAGTTCCTCTGCCTCCGCCAACCGGCCCTGATCGAGGAAGTCAATCACCTGTCGGCGCTGCGCGATCCCACTTTCAACTCGCGCTTTCGTCGTTTCATACCGCTCACGATCCTCGGCCGTGGTGATCGTGGATGCGTAGTCCTCAATGGCAGCCGCCGCCCGGTCGAGGTCTCCCCGGCCCTGCTCCAGCAGCTTCTGCCGCTCAGAGGTGTCATCCGTAAGCATTGCGCCGCGAACCTCCCGGGCGCTCGCAATCATCTCTGCATTGGTGAGCTGCGAATATTGCACCCCAAGCACATTCTGTCGATACATATCGCTGATGCGGCTTGAGGCACTATTCAGGCTAAAGATGCCTACTGCAGCAACTACAGTCATCAGTACAAGTACTAACCCAAAGCCGAGCAGCAGTTTGAACCTCAGCTTCAGGTTGTTGAACCAGGCCATGACCACCTCCAAGAAATCCTATTCCGCCCTTGGGAGTGTCGCCAGCCGACGCTTAGGGATGCATCGCGATGATCCCTCTATCTGGCTCAGGATGATCCCTGACATGGCACGCTATTCCCCGCTATAAGGCACGCCCATTGGGAATATATAGTCGGTCGATAATCTGCGTCATAATATGCACACATTCTTGTGACAAACTGACTCATCACTGAGAAGCCCGTGAGAACGGCACGGTGTTCGGGCTCCTGCCGCCGGGAGCCGGCCCCACACGCAGCGACACCCTCCCCGGGAAGAGGGAGGGTGTCGCCCGGAGGCAGGGCTGGCAGGTGCCAGCTAGCTGAGGCGGAAACGCTGGACGAGTGCCCGGAGCTGCCCGGCGGTCGCGGCGAGTTCCTGCGCCTGTCCGCTCACCTG
>JALOAP010000248.1 GCA_023228745.1 Dehalococcoidia bacterium
GAGGACCACGCACTTCTGGAAGTGGTCGAACGTGAGACCGAGGAGCTGCGTAACCTTCGCGGTCAGGTCGTCCGCGTTCTCGGCCAGGCTCCGGCCGTCATGCTCGAGGCGGGCTTCCTTCGTGCTTGCCCCGGTTGCAGAGCGACGGACCACGCGCACCGCGGTGTAGGCGTCTTTCCCAACGGTGAAGTCGAGCCGGACCTTCGCTTCGAGCATCCCCTGGGTAATGAGGGGCGCCACAAGGTTGCGGTTGTCGTAGCGCGGAATTGCCCCATAGAGGGCAAAGGTGATGGCGTCGATGATGCTTGATTTGCCGGCGCCTGTCGGCCCGGTGAGGACGAAGAGTTCGGCCTCGCCGAAGTCCACAACCGTGTGCTCCCTGAAGGAAGCGAAACCGCTCAGCTCAAGACGCGTCGGCCGCAAGAGCTTCCTCCAGCAGTTCATTGAAGAGGGTCAACACCCGTTCGTCGGTCGCATTCCGCTCCTCGAGGTACCGCGTGAAGAGTTCGACCGGCGAGCCATCGCGCTCCTCGGTGCTCCGCTGTGGCTGTCCGTCAGGTTGCGGCTGGATGACGCGGACATCCACCGCGTTCGGGAGCCGCTCGCGGACGGCGTCCGCGAGGCCCACACGGGCCTGCTCATCGAGGAACACGCGAAGGTAGGCATCACCAAGCCCGTCGGCCTGCGCTATAACCTCTTCGAGCCGGCCCCTGAGGGTCTTGAGCGCGCGGCCGGCGGTCAGCCTGACCTCGCGGACCTCGGAGGGCACATTGGGCTTCGCATCGACGATGAGCACGCACTTGCGGTCGTCGGTGTCTCCGAAGTCGAGCTGGAGCGGTGAACCGGAGTACCAGATCTTTGTTGCAGCCGGACATTGTTGCGCGCGATGGAAGTGGCCGAGTGCCACGTAATGCGCCGATTGTGGGAAGGCTTGCGCGGGAACGCAGTAGTCGAAAATGGTCTGGGCCATGCGCTCTGACCCGTCGGTCACTGCGTCCACGATCGCCGCATGTGCCATCACCAGGTTCACGGCGTCGCGACCGAAGTCCTTGGAGAGATAGTTGAGGAACTCCCGGTACTGAGATGCGTACAGCGAAGCATGGTCGGAAGCATGCTGTTGCATTAGGGCGGTCGCACTGACGATGCGGCGTTGCGAGAGCCACGGGATGACGGCGACCTTCGCCGTCTCGCCCGATCTGGTGCGGATCTCGATGCAGCCGCCGTCGTCCGGGCCAAGGGGTTCGGTCACGCAGTGAACCCGCGCCAATTCGAGCAGCGGCCGGACTGCGGCCAGCCGTCGCGGGTTGTCGTGGTTGCCGGCGATGAGGACGACGTGGGCGCCTGAACTCACGAGGTCGAGGAGTGCCTTGTAGACGATCTCCTCCGACTGCGGCGAAGGGGCGGCCGTGTCGAACAGGTCGCCCGCCACCAGGACAAGATCCACTTCTTCCGTGCGGGCAATCTTGCCAATTTCCGCCAGCACGGCACGCTGCTCATCGTCCCGGCTGCGACCGCGGATGGTTCGCCCGACGTGCCAGTCCGAGGTGTGCAGAATTCGCACCGCTAGTCCTTCAACCAGTTGACGAGCGGGTTCTCGGAGCTGTTGCCGCCCGGTAAGACTGGTGCCGCTGGTTTCGGGACAGCTTCGTTCGGTCGCGTTGCCCAAGCCGGGAACGGGAACTCGAGGACGATCGGCACCGGGAGTTCGGGCTGCGAAAGGATCATGGTGCCCGGCTTGATGATGGTGGCGCGCTGACGGTGGACCGGCGGGAGGAAGCCGTACTCTTCGCGGCCGGACTCCGCACTATCGAGGCGACCAACCACGCGAATCGCGGAGTTGGCGACGACGCGCCGCTCAACCTCACTCGCCGTCTGTTGTGCACCGATGAGGATGATCCCAAGGGAGCGGCCCCGCTCCGCGATGTCGAGCAGGATCTCCTTGATCGGGCTCGACCCCTCGCGCGGCGCGTACTTGTTCAGCTCATCCAATACGACGAACAGAAGACCGTCGCCGCCCGCGTCTTCCTTCGCATTGAACGCCTCGCGGAGCACTGCGCCAACCACGAATCGCTGCGCCCGGTCGTTCAGGTTGTGGAGATCGACGACCGTGAGCTGCTTCTGACGGCGGATGCGGTGCGCTTCCGGGTTTGGGATATCGCCGCGGATGACTGCGTCGAGGTGGCGGACGGCTCCATGGAGCCTTCGAATGAAGGCGTTGATGGTGCCCTGCCCGATAGCGGAGCCCGCCCACTGGTCGCGCGTATCTTCGTGGTGCACACGCGCCTCGATATGGTGCACCAGGGATGCGAAGTCCCGGATCGTTGTCCCGGGCCCGAGTTCATCCGCCTCGAAGCGCGCACCGCCCTCGCCGCCATCGGAGCAACGACGAAGCTGTGCCATCACGTTATGTATAACGATGGGATACTGTGCCCGGTCGTCTTCAGCGTCAGCAAAGAGGTAGGGAAGAAGGTCTTCGCGACAGAAGTCGAAGATGCTCCAGAAGAATGCACCCACGCCGGAGTCCCTGCTGGAAACCCAGGGGACTGCATTGCGGTCTCCCCGGCGGGGCGGAGCCCAGAACTCCACGCTTTCGAACGCTCCCGCCGGAAGCCCGAGCGTGTTGTAGCGCGCGCGGTCCTCGTCGGTGAGCACGCGGTTCTCATGGTCCAGGAAGAGCAGGTCCTCTCCTTTGACATTGAAGATGATGGCCTGGGTGCTATTCGGTCCACGATTCGTCTCGTGGAGCAAGCCCGAATGAAAGAGACTGTAGAGCAGGAAAGTCGCGTAGGTCGTCTTCGTGGCGACACCCGAGACCCCACTGATGTTGACGTGAGCACCGCGCGTCCCGTCGAGGAACTCGAAGTTCGCGAAGAGGGGATCCCCATCCCGGGAGAGACCGACCGGCAGGCGGTACTTCATGCCGTCAAAGAACAGCGCCTTGTCGCGTTCCTCGCCTTCTGCACGACGGACTTCCGTACCGGGCTGCGGCGGGACGAAGACCTCTGGCTCGAAGCGCGTCGCCAGGATCTTCGCGGCCTCGCTGACTCCAGCGGGGAGCTTGCCGTCGGCAATAAGGAAAACGTCGCTGTCGAACCGGGCCCCTTCGTGCCGGGCGCGAACCTGCGAGACCACACCGAACATGCGCACGGTCGGCCCGTTCGGCAACTCTCGTTCGAGCGCCACAACATCGTCGAGCTGCAGGTAGCGGTCGGGGTTGACTGCAACCCAGAACTCGAGCGGCGTCGCTTCGTCGGTGCCGAGCACTCGGCCGATGGGCTGGGCGGGGCTGAGGTCCTGGCTCATTGGCGCGTATTCTGCACTAGAACGCCCGTTCGCACGAGGGTTCTATGCGCGGAGACCAGGGAACGCGCCGAAATAGATACTCCGCAAGCGGTTATGGCGAGCGCAAATCGGAGGCGCCACCTTCAAGGAGTGGGACGGCCTCTCGCCCATGAGCGCGGAGAAAACTTGCGGCCATGGCACTGCGCTGGCCGCTCGCGCACACGATGAGCGACCGGCCTTCCGGTGCTCGTTCCGCCCAGCGTGGCAACTCGTCGAGCGGGAGTTCGATCGTGCCCGGGAGCCGCTCTAGCTGATGTTCGTTGCGGTAGCGGACATCGAGAACCGGGAGCTTCGCGGCACGCAGAATCTCGCGCGCCTCCTCGATGCCCACAAAGGGCATTGCTTCGGCCGGGAGGCCGGCCTCCGTCCACAAATGGAAGGGCAGGTACCCGCGTACCTGTTCGTACCCAATCCGGAAGAGGTCGGTGGTGACTCTGTGGGCCTGCGACTCGTCATAGGTGACCAGCGCGAGGGGCGAGTCGAACGGCAGCAGCCAGCCAACGTACGCGAGCATTGAGGTGCTCTCTTCGATTTCGAGCGCTCCGGGGACGGCAGCAGCGGCGAAGTCCGCTCGCGACCGAACGTCGACAACCCGGATCGCCGCAGCGAGCGAACGAAGCTCGCCAGGACTCAGGAGCTCCGGGATCGGCGGTTCGCCGAAGACTCTGGCGCCCCGTCGATTGATGGGCGCCATGTGCTGGTAGTACCCGGGAATCGGCGCTGGTGCTGCAAGGTGCAGATTCCGAAACACTTCGAACGAGGCGCTGTTCAGTGCCGGGTTCCTGGCGAGTTCAACGGAAAGCGGCGCGCGGCGCTCATCACCAGTGCCGGCACTGCTACAGAACGAGCCGGCGCCATGCGTCGGGAGGACTTCTGCGAGCGGGGCGAGGAGCTCACGCAGCCGTTGAGCACTTTCCCACTGCAAGAGAGTCAACTTTTCGGTGTGCGCAGGGCCGAGCAGATCCGTCCGGCCCGCGGCGCCGATCAGGAGGGCGCCGCCAGCGAAGGCCCCCTTGATTGCTCCCTCCTCATCGATGGCGAGGTAGGAGGTGTGTTCATAGGTGTGGCCGGGCGTGTGGACCGCTCGGAGCGTTACTCCGCCAAACGCTACTTCCTCGCCGTCGCGTATGGGCCGATGCGGGAACGTCAGCCTGGCATCTGCTGGCGCGATGACCTGTGCTCCCAATGCTGCGAGCTCGGGCCCGCCTGATACGTAATCGTTATGCACATGGGTTTCGAACACATAGCGAATCGACACGCCTGCCGCACGCGCGGCCTCGATGAAAGGCCGAACGTCGCGCTGAGGATCCACGACCGCTGCTTCGCCCTGGCCAATCACCAGGTAGGAAGAATCGCCCAGTGACTCCACAACGAATTGTTGTATCCTCACGTTTGGCTCCTCACTCGTCGACGGGGCCACAAAGCGCGATACAGGGGTGATTTGATGGAACTCGAGATGCTACTCGCCCTGATCGTCTTCGTTGGCATGGTGGGGCTTGGCCTGGCACTGGCCCTCTTCGGGACGTTCCTGGAGTAGTCGCTTACGTGACTCATCGTGCAGCCTGCGATCAGCGTAGAATACACGCGGAGCAGCTGACAGGTCCGAGCGCCCTCGGCTGTGGGCCCCGGGCGACCCTTAGGGGCAGCAGCCAGTACCGGCGGCTGCGGGTGAAAGCGCCGTGACGTCCCGGTGGGACGGAAGCAGGGCCACGGGTAAGGTACGAACGTGGCATCTCAAGAAACGTCGCGGCGCCGTCATGGTGCGGAAGCGGAAACTCGTTGGCGGCCCTGGTTCCTCGTGGCTCTTGCGGTGGCAGGCACGAGCGCGGTCGTTCTGATCTTCGTCATCGCCGGGTTGGCGAGTGACGGAGGGGGAACCGGTCCCGGGGTGGGACTT
>JALOAP010000249.1 GCA_023228745.1 Dehalococcoidia bacterium
CGAGCACGAGGACGAGGGCTCGCGGGAGGGTGCGCTGCAGGCCCTGCTCGTCACGAATGCAGGCGGCGTCGCGATGCTCGCCGGTCTCGTGTTGCTGGGCCAGGTCGCCGGGGCGCAGGAGCTCTCCTCGCTTGCGGGCGCCGCAGATACCGTCCGCGACGATGGACTCTACCTCCCAATTCTCCTGTTAATCCTCGCCGGCGCGTTCACGAAGTCCGCCCAGTTCCCGTTCCACTTCTGGCTCCCCGGGGCGATGGCCGCCCCAACTCCGGTTAGTGCGTTCCTCCACTCCGCGACGATGGTCAAAGCAGGCGTCTACCTGCTGGCACGCCTGGCGCCCACGCTGGGTGGCACCGACGAGTGGTCGGTCCTGCTGACGACAGTGGGGGCCGTCACGATGGTCCTCGGCGGTGTAATCGCGTTCTATCAGACCGACCTCAAGCGCATCCTCGCCTACTCCACTGTGAGCTCCCTCGGCGTCCTGGTCCTCCTGCTCGGCCTCGATACGCCGGAGGCGAGTACGGGTGCGCTCGTCCTCCTCCTCGCGCACGCGCTCTACAAGGCTGCGCTCTTCATGGCGGCCGGCGCCGTTGACCATGAGACCGGTACTCGGGACGTGCTCCGCCTTCGTGGCCTTCGTACCGTGATGCCCCTGACCGCGGCAGTAGCCGCCCTCGCCGGGTTCTCCCTCGCGGGCTTCGGTCCATTGCTGAGTTTCATCGGCAAGGAGCTGATGTTCGAAGCGGAACTCCATGCCGAAAGTCTCGCTACCCTCCTCGCCGCCGCCGGCGTTGTCGGCGGAGCCCTGTTCGTGCTGGTCGCTGGACTTGTGAGCGTGCGCCCATTCGTTGGCGAACGAGCACCCACGCCGCGGGACCCGCACGAAGCCTCCCCCGCATTGCTGCTCGGGCCGGCACTCCTCGGGGTCCTCGGCGTCGTGTTCGGAGTCGCCCCTGGCCTGGTCGAGAGCAAACTGCTTCAGCCGGCCGTTGCTGCGGTAACCGCCGGGGTTGAGGGTCCCGAACTCGAACTCTGGCACGGCTTCGTGCCCGCCCTCGGCCTCAGTGCGCTCTCCGTCGTCCTCGGTATCGGGCTCTACCTGCGATGGGCAGAGCTTCGCGAAGGCACGCGGTGGGCGCATGCGATCATGGCCTGGGGCCCCGAGCGCTTCTATGGCCTTGGGATCGCAGCGCTGCGCCAGGTGGCATATGCCCACACCCGGGTGATGCAGAATGGCTACCTCCGCATCTACCTCTTCGTGACCTTCTTCGTGAGCTTCGGACTGGCCGGGTACACGCTGCTGACCAGGGTGGGCCTCGAATCCGGTGGCGGTGTTGCCGACGTCCACTTTTACCACGTAGCCCTTGCCGCGCTCATGTTGCTCGCGGCGTTCGGCGCCGCGGTCGTTCCGTCCCGGCTGGTGGCCATCGCACTGCTCGGCGTCGTCGGCTATGGCGTCGCCCTCACCTACATTCTCTTCGGCGCTCCCGACCTGGCGATGACGCAGTTCATGATCGAAACGCTGACGGTCCTGCTCTTCCTCGCGGCGTTCTCCCACCTGCCGACCGCACGCAACATCTCGAGCTTCTTTGCGCGGGGCCGCGATGCCCTGCTCGCGCTCGGTGCAGGTGCCTTCATGACGGCACTCACCCTCGTTGCCTCGGCGCACCGTGGAAGTTCGCCAAGCGCCCGGTTCTTCGCGGAAGAGAGCGTGCCAGGCGGCCACGGCCGGAACATCGTCAATGTCATCCTCGTGGACTTCCGTGCGCTCGACACACTGGGCGAAATAACCGTGCTCGCCATCGCCGCGTTTGGTGTATTCGCCCTCCTTCGCCTGCGCCCGGCGTCCGAAACGGAGGAGGACAGTGCGGAGGCGGAGCCGCCGCCGCTAATCGCGCTCGCACGCAGGCGAAGGTCCGTCCGGCGAGAGGTCGCACTGGAGGATGAGAAGTGAACTCCCTCATCCTTCGGACCAGCACCCGCCTCGTCATGACGCTCCTGCTGATGTTCTCGCTGTTCCTGCTGCTGCGTGGACATAACGATCCCGGGGGCGGCTTCGTCGGCGGATTGATGGGAGCCGCCGGCTTCGCCCTCTACGCTATCTCCGATGGCCCCGGCGCCGCCCGGCGAGCCCTCTACATCGATCCCCGGACGCTCATCGCCATTGGCTTGTTGCTCGCTGTTAGCGCTGGCCTGTGGCCACTGGTTATCGTCGATCCATTCCTTACCGCGCACTGGGTATCCATCGACTTGCCCGGCCTGCCCACCATCGACCTCGGCACGCCGCTCTTGTTCGACCTCGGAGTGTTCGTGGTCGTCGTCGGCGTGGTCCAAACCATCATTCTCGCGATGTGGGAGGAGTAGATGGAGACACTCCTCGCATTTGTGGTGGGCGGACTATTCTCTGTGGCTGTTTACCTCATGCTCCGGCGCAGCCTCGCCCAGATAATCCTGGGATTGGGCCTGCTCACCAATGCGGTCAACCTGATGATCTTCACCGTCGGCGGACTCACCCCCGGCGACCCGCCACTCATCGCCGAGGGGAGCGACACGCCCCCGCCGGTCTATGCGAATCCCGTGCCCCAGGCCCTCATCCTGACCGCTATCGTCATCGGCTTTGGTGTCCTCGCCCTCGCTCTTGTCCTCGCCTACCGCGCCTATTACATGGTGCGCAGTGACGACCCGGATGCCATGCGCTCCACCGACCAACTCGGCCCGCCGGATCCGAACTAGCCAACCGGAGTGTTAATGGACGTTCTCCTCATCCTTCCGCTGGTTATTCCGCTCACGACTGCGGCAGTCTCGCTGCTGTTGAGGCAGCAGCGTCATCTGCAACAGTTCCTCGGTGTGGCTGGCATGGCGGCGTTGTCGGGAGTGGCCATCGTGCTCCTGACCGTCGTTTGGAGGGACGGGATCCAGACCACGAACCTTGGCGACTGGCCGGCTCCATTCGGCATTGTCCTCGTCGCCGATCTGCTCAGCAGCACCATGGTCCTGGTCGCGGCGTTGATGGGCCTCGCGGTGGCGGTCTTCTCGCTTGCCAGTGTGGAGGGAGAGCGGAACGCCTTCGGCTACTACCCCCTCGTCCACGTCCTCCTCATGGGCGTCTGTGGTTCGTTTCTCACCGGCGATATTTTCAACCTCTACGTCTGGTTCGAAGTGATGCTCATCGCGTCCTTCGCTCTCCTCTCACTCGGCGGTGAGCGTGGCCAGATCGAGGGCACCATCAAATACACCGCCCTGAATCTCTTCTCCTCGACTGTCTTCCTTGTCGCCATCGGCGCGCTCTACGCTGTCGCAGGGTCGCTCAACATGGCCGACATCGCGCTCGCCCTGCAAGGCGACGTCAACGAGGGTCTCGTCACCACCATCGCGGTGCTCTTCCTCATCGCCTTCGGCATCAAGGCCGGTGCCTTTCCGCTTTACTTCTGGCTCCCTGCCTCGTACCACACGCCGCTCGTGGCGGTCTCCGCACTTTTCGCAGGTTTGCTGACGAAGGTCGGAGTCTACGCGCTCATCCGCGTCTTTACACTCCTCTTCGTGCGCGACGTGGGCTACACCCACAACCTCATCCTGGTTGTTGCCGGCCTTACGATGGTCAGCGGTGTGCTCGGCGCCATCGCCCAGGTCGAATACCGGCGGATCGTCTCGTTCCAGATCATCAGTACGATCGGGTACATGCTGATGGGCCTGGGGCTCTTTACACCGCTGGCGCTCGCTGGAGCTATCTTCTACGTCCTGCAGGACATCGTTGTGAAAACGAACCTTTTCCTACTTGGCGGGGTCACCCAGGCGTTGAATGGCACGGACCGCCTCTCTGGCTTGGGCGGGATGTACCGCAAGCTGGGCATTGGCGCCGCCTGTCTCGTCATTCCTGCATTTTCGCTTGCCGGGATTCCACCACTGCCCGGGTTTTTCGCCAAGCTCGCCCTGGTCCAGGCCGGCCTGCGCGAGCACGAATACCTCATCGTCGGCGTAGCCCTCGCTGTGGGGACACTCACGCTCTACTCGATGGCGCAGGTGGTCGCTGCCTGGTGGAAGCCCACCGCGGCGCCTTCGTCCGATGGCTCCCGTGGCCCGGCCAGGGACACGCTTTCGCGCCAGGAGAAATGGAGCATCCTTGGGCCTGTTGCGGTGCTCTCCGTCTCCATCGTCTCGATGGGCCTTGCCGCCGGTCCGCTTTTCGCTCTCGCCGAACGGGCAGCCGACCAACTCCTCGACCCGGGCCAATACATCGCGGCCGTGCTGGAGACATCAAGTTGAGCGGCCTGCTATGGAACACGATCCTGGCGGTGGTCTGGATGATGATCACCGGCAACTTCGAGCCAGGAAGCCTTGCCCTCGGTTTTCTGCTCGGCTTCCTCATCGTCTTCTTCGTCGGGCCCGTGATCGGCGTCGCCGGCTATACCACCCGGGTGGTTGCCCTGCTGCGCCTGGTCCTGTTCTTCCTGTTCGACCTCCTTCGTTCGAACCTCCGCATGGCCTACGACGTCGTCTGGCCACGCATGAACACCCGTCCCGGCGTCGTCGCTGTCCCAATCGACGCCAACAGCGACATCGAAATCGTGCTCCTGGCCAACCTCATCACGCTTACTCCTGGGTCCCTCAGCCTCGACGTTTCAGACGACCGGAACACGCTCTACCTGCACGTCATGGACCTTCGCGACCCGGACGGACTGATTCGCAAAGTGAAGAACGGCTATGAGCGCCGGATCCTGGCGGTGACACGGGGATGATTGAGCCAATGATCGTCGTCTACGCCATTTTGCTGGCCGCGCTCTTCGTGGCATTTGCCCGCCTGGTGATCGGGCCTAGCCTGCCGGACCGCGTCATCGCCCTGGACCTCATCACCGTCATCGTTGTGGGCTTTATCGCCGCCTATTCGATCGATGTTGGCCGTTCGGCGCTGCTCGATGCGGCCCTCGTGGTCGCGCTGGTCACCTTCCTCGGCACCATCGCCTTCGCTCAGTACGTCGAACGGCGGGCGCGAAATGACTGAGTTCCTGTCCACCGTGCTGCTCATCATTGGAGCCTCGTTCCTCTTGCTTGCCGCCTTTGGGCTGCTGCGCATGCCAGACCTGTTTATGCGCATGTCCTCCGCCAGCAAGGGGACGACCCTGGGGGTTGGCTGCATGCTGCTGGCCGTCGGCGTCCATTTCCCGGGGTTCGGCATCACCACGCGAGCCATCGCGGGCATCCTCTTCTTCTTCACCACGACCCCCGTCGCAGCCCACATG
>JALOAP010000250.1 GCA_023228745.1 Dehalococcoidia bacterium
GGGCGAGGTGAACGGCGAGGAAAAGAACGTTGTAGAAACCGTCGACGCGCCGACAGACGACGCCGAACGCGCGCTGGTGCAGTCCATTATGGAAATGCTGGGAACCAAGGAAATCCGCATTGTGACATGGAACGGCATCGGCTTCGATCTTCCCATGATCTACAAGCGCGCCATGATCCTAGGCGTTGATCCCGGCAGCTTCGGCGCGCCACCGCTGACGGCGTGGACGAAACGCTATTCCGCCGACCGCCACTACGACCTGATGCAGATTTGGGGCGGATGGTCAAGCGTGGGGTTTGCCAAGCTGGACGCGGTTGCCGGGCTGGTGCTGGGTGACCGGAAGACGGCCGGCATTGACGTGACGACGTTCGCGGACGTAATGCAGACTGAAGCGGGACGGAAAAAGATCGCAGAGTATTGCTTGCAGGACACACACCTAACTTGGCGGTTGTGGAAGCGGTTTAACGGAGTGATGTTTCAGTAAAACGCAGTAACACAGGAGGAAGTAGTTATGTTTCACGAAGAAGGCGGCATGATGGGCAAGGTACTCGAAGTTTGTTTTGCAGACCCGAAGTTTGCGACCGGGCCGGACGACTTCGACATCTGCCTGCACATCCAGAAAACCGGTGACCCCAGCCAGGCGGACTGGTGGCGTGGGGAAATGTCGCAGAATTACGGCAAGGGCAATTTCGCGACGCAGACCCAGGCGCAGATCACTATGCAGGCGCTGCACAAGGTGGGCTTCGAAGGCGAAGACCTCACCAAGCTGGAAGCTGAATTGGTTGGCAAGGAAATTCCGTTTTTCGTGAAGAAGACCGAGAAGGAAGACGGAAAGACCTTTTTCAACATCAAATACATCGGCGCCGGCGGCGGCGATATCCCGAAGCCGATTGAAGGAAACGTGAATGATCGGTTGGCGCGATTGATGGGGAAGAACGTCGTCGCCGGTATGACGACGCCTGCTAAACCCTCGGCCACGCCATCGGCAAACCCGTTCAAGAAAGGCACGACGCCGAAATCGCCGTTTGGTTAACCGGTCAACATCAACCATGATCGCACCACTGCGCATTATTATTGATACCCGCGAGCAATCTCCCTGGGCGTGGGACGCCAACGACGCGACGACGGAAATCCGCGCGCTGTCGGCCGGCGACTACGCCCTGGCGGCGGATTGCGAGCGGGTGAAGGGTAGGGCGACGCTGGCGGTGCGGTTCGCGGTGGAAAGGAAATCGCTGGACGACTTTTTAGGGACGATCAGCGCCGGGTGGGACCGATTTCAGCGCGAATTGACGAGGATGGAGGCATTCCCCGCCCGCGTTGTCATCGTGGAGGGAGACTTCAAAGATGTGTGTTTCTCTCAGGGAGCGGATGGAATCATTCCGCCCCCGCATAACCACCCGGCGCTACGCCCAGCGTTCGTGGCGCGGCGCATCAGCGAATTAACCATGATGGGGGTGAGCGTGTTGCTGGCCGGGGATGCGCAGATGGCCGCGGGGCTCGCGTTTCGCGTTTTTCGACGGAGGCAAGACCTGTGCAGCTTAACGTAACCATCCAGCGAGTCGCATATCCGCCAGCCACCGCTGACGCCGACGCCTGGTACATCTTAATCACCGACGCCGGCGCTGCGAAAGGCCGCATGGCGTGGCGTCCACAAGAGGGTGAAGCGTTGATCCTTGAAGGCGAATACGCAACCTATAAAGGAGAAAAGGAATTTTCCTTCAAATCCGCGCGCCTGAACGTCCCCACCAACCCACGCGACCAACTTCATTACGTCTGCGCGCGCACCCCGGGTATGGGCCCGGCCATGGAACAATTGATCTGGGACGCCGCCGGCACGGACTGGGCCAACATCCAGCCCGGCGCGGTACAGCGCCTGTCCGGTAAGATTTACTCAAATTTCCAACTCCAAATCGAATCCCTGCGCGAGAAGTCCGAGGAAGCGGCCGTCGTGGCGGCACTCATGGGCCGTGGCGCGACCATGAACATGGCCTGTGCGGCCTGGGAGCAATGGAAGGCGGAAACCCTGGGCGTCGTGAACGCCGACCCGTATCGGCTTGCGGAATTGCCGAATTACGGATTTCGCGATGTGGATAACAAAATCCGGCGGGAATACGGCATCGGCGACGACGATAAGCGACGGATCCGCGCGGCCGTGATCTACGCGCTGCGCCGGCTGACCGACGCAGGCGACACGCTGGTTGCGTGGGACGCCCTTTACCAACAGGCGTGCGGGATGCTGGGCGGGTATGCGGACGAAATCAGCGATTGCGCGTCTGAATTGTTTGCGGAAGGGACACTCAAGGCGTTTCCCGGGTGCGAGGGCGTGGCGCTGGCGGCGGATTGGCGGGCGGAGAGTGATATTTGGAATTTTGTAAACAAAACTGAGGAAATCACAAAATGAGTGCGGAAATTGAAGTCTTGGAACCGGAAATTGTGGGACAACAACTTAAAGCCATCGAAAAATCGGCCGGATTAGCCGAGGACCGCGCGCTTGCGTTGCGCGGCGAATTCGCGCCGTTCTATAACTCCATTGTAGAGTGGCGGGAAAAGGCCGCGCTGGTGACGAAACCCGAAGACGAGACACACCAGAAGATTGCGCGGGAAGTCCGGCTGGGCCTGCGGAAAGTCCGGTGCGAGGTTGAGAACACGCGCAAGGCGCTGAAAGCCGACTCATTGGCGCGCGGGAAAGCGATTGACGGATTCGCCAACGTGCTCAAATACCTCTGCGAACCGGTGGAAGAAAAGCTGCTGGCCGTCGAACAGTATGCTGAACGGCAGGAGGCGGCGCGCATCGCTGCGCTGGTTCAGGAACGCATTGCCGCGCTGGCGGCCGTCGAAGCCGACCCAACCGCCTACAATCTGGGGCAGATGGACGACGAGACGTTCGCGCTGGTGCTGGCGGCCGCCAAGAAGCGCCAGGCCGAGCGTGTCGAAGCCGAACGCAAGGCGGAATCCGACCGAATCGCACAGGAAAAAGCCGACGCCGATGAGCGCGAGCGCGTCCGCGCGGAAAACGAACGCTTGAAGAAGGAAGCGGCGGAACGGGAAGCCGAAGCGGCCAAGGAACGCGCCCGGGTGGACGCCGAACGGCGCAAGGAACGCGAGGCGGCCGCAACCAAGGCGCGGGAATTGGAAGCCAAGGCGAAGGCCGAGCGCGACGCCCGCGAGAAGGTGGAACGTGAAGTGGCCGCGGCCAAGGCGAAGGAAGCCGCGCGCGTCAAGGCGGAAGTGGAAGCCAAGGCGAAGGCCGAGCGGGCGCCGGACAAAGAGAAAATACTTGCCTACGCCGACTCCCTGATGTCGGTTTTACCGGCGCAATGCAGAAATCATGATGCCGCCAAAATAATGAATAGCGTTCTGCGGCGCACCGGCGAACACGTTGACTGGATTAAACAACAAGCCGAGGCGCTGTAACATGCAATTCGACGCCGCGCAAACCCGCGCCATAACCCACGCCTGCACCGCGCCGTTGTCAATCGTGACCGGCGGCGCCGGGACGGGAAAGACCAGTATCATCAAGGCCATCACCGAGCGCCTTGAAGCCGCGGGCGAGACTGTATCCCTGGCCGCGTTCGCGGGCAAGGCGGCGGCGCGGGTGAGGGAGGCCTGCCAACACCCCGCCAGCACGATCCACCGCCTGTTGGGGTATAATGGTAAGGCGTACATGCTGGACACCCTGGCGGGCGTGTCCGTGATTGTGGACGAGTCCAGTATGGTTGATGCCGCGTTGCTGGCCGAGATCGTGCGCCGCAAGCCGCGCCGGCTGGTGCTGGTGGGCGATCCGGCGCAACTCCCGCCGGTCGGGCGCGGGCAGCCATTCCACGACTTGATCCAACTCCGGCCTGACCTGGTATCCGAATTGACCACCTGCTACCGCGCCACGGAAGCCGTGTTCCAAGCCGCGACCGCGATCCGCGCCGGCGGCCGGCCGCCCATGCAGGCGACGAGCGACGGCGAGCGCTGGACCATGACCAACACCGGCGGCGCCGCACGGACGCAAGCACAAATATTGCAATGGGTGGAAGCCGGCGCGTTCGACTTCGAGCAGGACGTAATCCTTGTAGCACGCAACGGCGAGAGCGACGCCGACCCCTGCACGGTGCGCGGACTGAACAAGGCCATCGTGGACGCCATTTCACCGCGCGATGGCAAGCGCAAATTCAATACGGGCGACCGCGTCATCAACGTCAAAAACCTGCCCGCGCTGGACGTGTGGAACGGCACCACCGGCACCGTCCACGCCGTTGACCAGGACGGCGGGATATGGGTGCGGACCGACATCCCCGTGATTGACTGGACGCGCACGAAGGATGTGAGCGCGCCGGTCTACACGGATCATGTGTTGTTTGGGCGCGACAAGCGCGCGCACTTGCAGCTTGCGTATGCGTTGACGGTCCATAAATCGCAAGGTAGCCAGTACCGGCGCGTGCTGATGGCATGTTTCATGCGTGACGTTTTCTGTTTGCTGGATCGGGCATTGCTCTACACCGGAGTGACGCGGACAAAGCAGGCGTGTTGCGTGGTTGGCGAGCTTGGCGCGGTCTGGACGGCGATAGACAAGGTTAATCACAAGCGGACTATTATTCAAGAGTTGGCGGCGGCGGGCGCGGCGTGAACATCGGCCCGTGCGCAATCATGCAGGCCGCCACCATCATTGCCGGGAACATGGACGCGATAGAGGAGACGCCGTTTTGAGTTATCACGATCAACTTTACTTCATGGGCATGGGCGTATCCCTGCCTGAGAAAATCGAAATAGCGATTGCCACGTTGAAACATTACGAAGCCGAGGCGTTGAAATTCGACAAGGATGGATATTGGCTTTGCGACTCATACGGGAAGGATAGTTGCGTAATTCTGCACCTTGCAAAACGCGCCGGGGTGAAGTTTGTCGCGCATCATAACCTAACTACAATTGACCCGCCGGAGTTGATTTATTTTGGGCGTAAGCATCATGCGGATACGATTGTTCACCGGCCTGTAAAATCTCTTTTCCGCATGATGGTGGATGATATGCACATGCCGCCGTCTAGGGTTGCGCGGTGGTGTTGTAAAGAATACAAAGAATCTTCGCATGGAAACGCGGTTGCTGTATTTGGGATACGCGCAGAGGAATCTGCCAACCGCGCAAAGAGGTGGAAAATCTGGACTCCATATCGCGGGGGGTCTTGGGTGTTAAATCCTCTCCTGTACTGGAGCGCGGATAATGTAT
>JALOAP010000251.1 GCA_023228745.1 Dehalococcoidia bacterium
AAAGGAGGTAGGTGTCTAGCCGAGCGCGCAAGTCCGGAAGGACTGCATCCGGAGCATTCCGGAGACCCGGGGCCTGGTGGATTGGGAGATTCCGCCAGGCCCTCCTTTGTATTCACGATTCACGATTCACGATTTGCGATTTGCGGACGCTCAGCCTCAACCCGCCTTCATCGCGGTAAGGCGCTGGTAGGAGGCAGCGATGCGCTCTTCGGGGATGTCGCCGCGGCGGACGAGGTCCACAATGGCGCCGTGGGCACGGCGGCCGAGGTCGGGGTCGAACGTGCCGATGTTGTTGCCGAACACCAACAGGTCGTTCCCCGCGACGATCGCCAACCGGATCGCCTCCTCGAAGGCGTACTGCTTCGTGATGGCGCCCATGCCCATGTCGTCGCTGACGACGGGGCCGGCGAAGCCGATTTGCCCGCGGAGCATCTCCTGGATGACGTTCGCCGACAGTGATGCGGGGTGCTCGTCATCCCAGTTCGCATTAAACACGTGCGCAGCCATGACGGTGTCGATGAGCCCCTGCCCGGCTAGCTCCCGGTAGGGAATCAGTTCGAGCGGATCCCAGGTGGTAGTGACGTCGACAAAGCCCGCATGGGAATCGGCCTGCGAGCTCCCGTGGCCTGGGAAGTGCTTCAGGCTGGTCAGCACCCCGTGCACCCGGTGGCCTTCCACGAACGCGGCGGCGTGAGCAGCCACCACATACGGGTCGGATGAGAAGCTCCGGTCGATCTGCCCGATTACCGGGTTCGCCGGGTTCGTGTTCACATCCACGACTGGCGCGAAGTTCAGGTTGATGCCGAGGTCAGCGAGCATCGCAGCGATCTCCTCCGAGGCCGCGCGGGTGACGGCGGGGTCGCCCGTGGCGCCGAGTTCTGCTGCCGACCTCGTGGGTGGAAAGCCGTGCTCGGGGCCGAGCCGCGCGACCAGACCGCCCTCCTGGTCGATCCCGATCAGCAGTCCGCCATCCGCGGTCTCCCGGAGCGCTTCACAGAGCGCGCGCACCTGCCCCGGCGACTCGATGTTGCGTTCCGTGCTGCCGGAAGGCAGGTCCGATGCGAAGAGGATCACACCGCCGAGGTGGCGATCGCGAACATCGGCCACGATCGGGTTATCGGGTGTCAGCGTGGTGCCGCGGAAGCCGAGCATGAGCATCTGGCCGGCCATCTCTTCGAGGGAGGGTGCGGCCGGGGTTCCTGTCGCGAGGGGGGTCGTGGGTTCCGCCGTGGGCGTGTCTCCACGGGCGGTCCGCGTTGGTGTCGCAGAGGGCGTAGGGCCCGCCGGTGCATCGTCGTCAGAACTTCCGCATCCCCCGAGCAGTGCGGCCCCGAGGAGGGAACTCCCTCCGATCAGAAAGCGGCGGCGCGGAATACGGGAGAGCGGCGAGATTCTTGTCATCTTCCCATGCTGCCCACGCGGCAGGGGCAGGCGCAATGACCAGCGACAGGGCACAGGGGTTTCCGGGACGCGATTGGGGGGAAGGGCTGAACGGAGGTAGCTATCCGGCCTTCCGCGCTAAAGTCCGGAAGGACTGCACCCGAGCGAACCCGGGGCACAGACTTGATACTTTGGGAGATGGCATCAAGCCCTGGTGTTTAGCCTCGACAGCGGTCGGCCACCCCGCCGACAGCTACCTCCGTTTCTCAGCCGGACGCGTACCGTACCACACCTTTTCCACAAAGCGCTAGCAGAGAAATGCCTGAACCATCAGGGTGCGAGGAAAATTCACGTTCCCCGCTAGAAATACACGGGATCGACGTAGATCCCGCGGCGCGCTGCACCTTCCGGCTCCGGGAAACCGGGCGTCCAGAAGTCAAACGAGACGACGTTCTCCGCCATCCCCACGACCGCATCGTGGAGCTGCGCACCGGGAGAGGTGAAGATCGTGACCGATTGGTACCCGCGCTCGTTCGCCCATCCGCAGGCCACCTCCAGGAGTGCCACCAGCTCCCCCTCCCGGCCCGGCAGGCAACCGTAGTCGACCACGATGCTCCCCCGGTCGAATTCCTTTTCGCCGTCGGCGCCCAAAACGACCGTGGAAACATAGTCGCCTTCGGGCCAGGCCCCAACGACGGCGCCTTCGGTCAGCCAGATGTTCGGCCACGAGTACTGCGCCGGCGCGCGCTCGAGTCGTTCGCGGAGCCGCTCGACGGTGTAGGGAAGGAACATCTCTTCGTTTTCGTGGGCGGCATTGAGGATCGTCACGATTGTCTCGGCATCGCCTGGTGTCGCGGTGCGGGCGGGGAGATCACCGTTGAACGGCGCGGCGCCAAGCTCGACCATCAGGGGGCCGAAGCTCCACTTGTTCGGGGCCTGGGAGGCGAACCGCTGCGACCGGGCGTTGGTCTTCGAGATGTACCAGTACATCGAGTGGAAGCCGGCGTCGCGATAAACCTCCTGCGCCCTGGCAGAGAGCGCGCGGCCGAGCCCATGTCGCTGGAACTCGGGGAGGATGCGGACGTGGTGGATGTACAGCATCTGTCGCTCCCGCCCACCGACGCGCGCGAGGTGCCGTGCGCCACAGAGCACTCCGGCTGGCTCGCCATCCACCTCCGCAAGCAGGACCGTTTCATCTTCCATCAGTCGAGCGGCCGCAAAATAGTCGTCGCCGCGGTCGATGACCAGAGCATGGTCGTCCGCGACGAGCGGGCTGCGGCGTTCGATTTCGGACAACGTGGCAGCGTCCGCCTCGGTGGCCACGCGAATTTCGATGTTGGGCATGGGCGGGATTCTACTCCCGGCTGCGGCTAGCCGCCGTGGCCACGCTACAATCGCCGCATGCCACCCCGCTCC
Organism: Dehalococcoidia bacterium; assembly: GCA_023228745.1. GTDB lineage: Bacteria > Chloroflexota > Dehalococcoidia > Tepidiformales > Tepidiformaceae > JALOAP01. The sequence goes on from JALOAP010000251.1 coordinate 2,797, forward strand.
GTCCCACCAGATCCCGCCGCCTTCGAACAGTGGCTTCAAGCACAACCCGGGTTCGAAGCAGCGCGCGTACGGTCGCTCCGGGCAGTGGATGGCGGGGCGTCCAACATCACCTGCCGCGTGGACCTGGCCAGCGCGGCCACACCCGCCGTCGCCCTCCGGCTGCAGCGTGACCGCGGCATCTTCGAACCGTACGCCGTGCTTCGCGAAGGCGAAGTGCTGCGCAAGCTCAAGCCCGCGGCGATCCCCGTGCCCGCGGTTCTGTTCGAAGAGCCCGGCCCGTCGCCGCTCGGCGCGCCGTTTCTCGTGCTCGAATGGGTGGACGCGCCACACATGGGCGAAGCCGGTGCGGATGCGGACTTCGGCGCGTACGTCGCGATGGTCGCCGCCATTCACGAAGCCGACTGGGGCGGGCTAGGGCTCGCGGAGGTGCTGCCCCTCCCCGGATCCCCGCGCGCTGCCTGCCTGGACGAAGTCGATGCCGTGGCGGCACGCATGGCAGCGTTCGTCCCCGGGGGCGACCCACTCCTGCGGCAGGCGCACGCGCGACTGCGCGAGGCTGCACCGGGCGACGGCGATCTGCGGCTCTGCCAGGGCGACATCAACGTCTTCAACTACCTCTTCCGTGGCGGTCAGGTCGTTGCCGTGGTCGACTGGGAACAGGCGCGCATTGGCGACTGCCGATCGGACATCGGCCAGCTTGTGGCGCTCGCGCACCTGAAGGGCGCGCCCTACGGGCCTGCTGATGCGCAGCCGTTCGTGCAGGCGTATGGGATGGCGTCGGGACGACCCCTGAGCGGCATGGCGTGGTTCCGGGCGTTCTGGCTCTGGCAACTCGCAGTGATCCACCACGGCTGGGTGGCCTTCAACGGCACGGAGCCGTGGTACACGCGTTCGCAGGTGTACGAACTGCTGGACGCAGCGCTGGCAGAGGTTTCCTAAGCCGGCGACGGACTACCGCGCCTTCGCCTTCGCCCCTCGCCGTTGCGGGACCGCGGGCAGGGTGAAGACAAATGCCGTGCCGCGGCCCTGTTCGGTCGTGACCCAGATGTCACCGCCGTGGGCGCGCACGATCTCGCGACTGATGGCCAGTCCGAGGCCATGGCCCTTTCGCCCGTGCGCGTTCCCATTGCTCGATCGGTAGAAGCGCTCAAACAGGTGCGGGACGTCCTCCGCGGGTATGCCGCCACCCGTGTCGCTCACCGTCACCTGCACGATGCCGGGTTGTACGTCGCGAGAGGCGAGCCGCACCGTGCCACCTGCAGGCGTGTGGCGGAAGGCGTTATCGACCAGGTTGTTCAGGACCTGTTCCAGGCGGTCGAAGTCGCCGCGAATGTGGGCCTTCGCGCCGGGCGAGACCTCGAAGGCGACGTTCGTCTCTTCCTCACGGAGCGCGAAGACCTCGCCAAGGTGCTCGAAGAGCTCGCCGAGATCAACATCCTCCTGCCGCATGAGCACCTGCCCGCTCTCGATGCGCGAAAGGTCGAGCAACTCCTCGACCAGGCGCAACACGCGGTTAGATTCTGTGTTGATGATGCGGGCGGAACGCTCGATGCCGGCCGAATCGTCGATGGTCCCGTCGAGGATGGCGTCGCTGAATCCGCGGATCGAGGTGAGGGGCGTCTTCAGTTCGTGGGAGATGTTCGCCAGGAAGTCGCGCAGCGTCTGCTGGGAGCGTTGTACTTCCTCCGTCATGCGGTTGAAGTTCGCGGCGAGGTCGCGCACCTCGCGGGGGCCAGTTGCGGGCACCCGCTGGCGATAGTTGCCGCGCGCGACGCTGCGGGCAGCGCGAGCGATGTTCCGCAGCGGCGCGGCCACGCTTTGCGACAACACGAAGCCGAGGATGAGCGCCGCAGCCACGCCAATGAGCCCCGAGAAGGCGAGGCGAGGCATCAGGTCGCCGAAGACTTCGCCCAGGCTCGCGGCGGGTTCGGCGACGACGAGCCCGGCCACCTGGGTGTCGGGGAAGGCGTCGCGGAGCTCGGCCTTGAGCGGCACGCTGACGCACAACAAATCGTTTCCGCCGGGGATTTCGAGCCGGCACTGGCGCAGGCCGCCATCCGTCGCGGAGGGATCGGCGAGGTTCAGGTCGCGCACCACCGCGTCGTCCAGGTCATCGTTGCTGGAGTAGAGCAGCACCCGCCCGGAGGCGTCGATGACGGCCACGGATGTTTCGCCAACGAAACCGACTTCGTTGCGCTGGTTGAGAAAGCCACGCAGCCGGAGCAACAGTGGAGGTACATCATCCTGGGGCGGCGAGGCAGGGTCGGGCACCTCGCCGGCGGCAACTTCGTTCATCGCCTGCTGGTTGATGAGCGCCGCGACGCCCTCCAGGTTCCCATAGGAGATCGAGTTCCGGTAGCCGCCGAGGAGCAGGAAGAGGCTCAAGGCGGT
>JALOAP010000252.1 GCA_023228745.1 Dehalococcoidia bacterium
AAGCCCGATGGCTTCGCGGGCCATTGCGATGGGCGAATAGCCCACAATGCCGTCAAAACCCATTCCCGGAATGTGGAATATTTCATCAAACCGGAAAACGATGTCTTTCCCGCGATCGTCAAAATGATACTCAATCAGGCCGGTCTCTTCGCTGCGCTTTGGTTCGACATTGGCCCAGTTGAGTAACTTCAGTCCGCTTGTTTGACCTCTCCAATTCCAACTCTTGAGCGCGTAAGCATTGCCCGAGCTTAGAATATGGCCCTGCATGGTTTCCTCGAAGATCATGCTGTGTTGCTCCGGGCTCGGCTGGAACATCAAAACATCGTACAGCGGGTGGTCAAAGGCTGGGTCACTTCCTTTGCTGTGGTTCTTTGGATCCCGCCACCGACGAAGCTCCGTGGGAATCATGCCCATATCTTCGGAGATGATCCGGATGCAGGCATAAACCGCATTGAACTTCATGGCAGTGTCTTCATTGACAAGTACGCCGGTCTTGGAGGGTTCCCCGCTGTAAAAATGCCGGACAAAGTCCTTGTCGAAGTCCGCCAAAGTGTAAGCCCGGTTCCGAACAATGGTATTTCGTATCAATCCCATCACTTAGCCCTCCCCTTCGGGAAGCCAAACCACATGAGGCATGCTCCGCAAATAATAAACATCGCCGGCGGATAAATCAGATATATCCCGTATCCGAGCATTAAAAAACCCGCCAGTATGGCGAGTTCTGATATGAAATCTGATGTTTTTTCGCGGCTTGGAAGCCGAACCTTAGGCATTTTTAATGCAAGTTTCATTTGCATCCTCCTAAAAACACAATACTTTTTCGCCTTCGGGGCGGGAATCGTAAATACTTCCCTTCTGCTCTCCCAGTAACTTATAAGCAAAAATAGCGCTTATTAGCGCGGATATACCGTCAATCCTTTCGGTTTCCGAGTCTTTTACATACCGAATATTGCCGTTTTCATCTTTTTTAACAGACACATTTCCAAACATCCATTCAAAAACAGGATGCCCGCCATGGGCGACCATCATGTTTTTTACCCAGGCCTCTAGATCTCTCATGGGCGGAGATATCGATTTATAGCCCTGCCTGACAATAACCATCTTTTTTTCTGGAACGCCATCAGCTACAAGTCTTTGCTGTGTTTCAAACGCATTCCACTCATCATACCCTATCCCATGGATATCAAACTCGCCAAACGAATCCCTGATATGTTTTTCAATGAAGGCGTAATCTATATAGTTCCCTGGGGTTGTCTTTAAATATCCCTGCTTTACCCATTCATCATATTTCACATGATCCCTTTTAACACGCTCCTTCATGTTGTCTTCCGGGATCCAAAATGTCGGCAGAATTCGGAACAAAGGATCCTGTTCAGTAGGGGGAAAAAGTAACACATACGCCGTTATGTCCAACTTTGTTGACAGGTCAAGCCCTCCGTAACATTCGCGATGTTTTAGCTTGTCCGGAACAACAAGTTGGCCGCATTGTATCCACATGGAGAGGGGCAGCCACTTTGTAAGTTTGTCTCTGTGCCAGATGTTTAGTCTTAGTTGTTTAAAATTCTTTTCGTCGGCCGGACTGTCTTTTACACTGACATAAGCTTCCTTTACCGTCTCCATTTTGATTGTATGATCAATGGATGGATTGACAGCTTTCCAAACCTTTGGCGTTTCCCATGTCGCTTCCGGATCTGCTTCGTAACCCCAGCCATTCCATATGCGATGCTCTTCGGGGTCAAAACCGAATATAACGGGATACATTGTCGGATCGGTTCGCGTCCCAAGCAGGATTCCTTCAGCCTTCCTGTGGACTTCCCAACAAACAGACTGCCTGTCCGGGTCGTCCCCTGCCGTAGTAATTACCCAAAATGCCGGCTGCAAACGGGCATCACCTGAGCCGAACGTCATTACATTCCACAGGTCGCGGTTAGGCTGGGCATGCAGTTCGTCAAAAATACAGGCCGACACATTCAGTCCGTGCTTGGTGAAGGCCTCCGCAGACAAAACCTGATAAAAGGATTTTGTCGGAAGGTATACAAGGCGTTTTTTTGAAAGAATCGGCTTTATGACTGCTTTTAATTCCGGGTTCTGATCAACCATCTCCACGGCGACGTCAAAGATGATTGATGCCTGCATCTTATCTGCAGCGCATCCATAAACCTCTGCTGCCCATTCTCCGTCTGCCGCAAGGTGCTTTAACGCAAGAGCTGCACACAATTCGCTTTTACCCTGTTTTTTTGGGAGTTCGACGTAGGCCATTTTATACTGTCTTAACCCGTCCGATTTCAATGTGCCATAGAAGTCTCTAATAATCTTTTCTTCCCAGGGAAGGATTGTAAAATTCACGCCATGCCATGGGTCTTTGACGTGTTTAAGCTGCCTGATAAATTCGAGCGTGTCTTCTGCTTTCTGTTTTCCGAGCTTCTTCAGTTCGGCCTTTGTCATGCAATCACCTGCTTAACAGCCGTGACATATTGCTTTTTCCTTCAGGCCTTGATGCAACCAGACCCGCCCGGTCGGATGGAGACAGGCCAAATTTTGATAAAGACGTCAGCATTAAGGCCATGTATTTTTGAGCGATCGCAACCTGCGGAAGTTGCTGCAAATATCCGGAAGGCGTCTTGAAGATCGTGTTGTCATGTTTGGTCATAAACTCTTCTGCCTCGCGCCATCTGGCGTATGCTTGGCAATATGAAGCGAAAGCACTTATGTCCACTTCGGTTAAAAGCCCCAAAGCTTCAAGCTTTGGAGCCAATAGTTTCCATTCTTTTTTTGCGTATTTATGCAACCACGATGGACATTTGGGCGCAAGCGGAGCAGGCTTGACTTCGTTTTTTGGTATTGTCCGATTGCCCGGGTTTCCTTCCAACACTTTCAGGGCGGTTGGTGTTTTGGGCCTTCCGCGGCTCCTGCCTGTCATTGTGGTCACCTCCATATATGCTCTTTTGTAGCCTCGTAGTTTTTTATAGCGTATGTTTGTAGTAATTGTTTGTATAGAATCGCTGTAAACAAGTCGTTGCTATGCAGTAAACTCGGTGCTTTCAAGCTTTCTGGTTGATTTTGTACTTATTTTTGTACATAAAAAAGCAGCATTTCCGGAAGGTTTTGCTGCCTCCGTACTATGCCGCATATGGCGGGGTTTGCGGGTTGTCTATTTATGCAGTCTTGGGGTTTAAGTGTTTTTTTAAATCATCCTTGATGTAGTAGTCTTTTCCGTATTTTTCAAGACGATTGACGATCTCGTAAGCGAATTTATCCCAGTCAATTTCCTTATCAGGCTTGAACCTGCTGACCTTTCCAACCTTGTACAAGTCGACGTATTCGTGGGTTGCATCCAGTAGTTTAAATACCTCGTCGTCATTCAAAACCGGTTCGAAAGAAACCCATGTTTCTATGCCGCGCGACTTTGCTTTTTTGATGGTTTTTATTCTGTCTTCAGGGAGCGCAGCTTCCGGTTCGTAATACAAGCTTTTCGCCGCATCGGCAAACGTCAGCGTTGTCGCAAAGGCATCCCCTGGCGCGTACATGTCAAAGTCGCGTTCCGCGCGGTGTCCGGCCTTGGTTAACACCTGAAACGGTATATCGTGGAGTTTGAACATCCAAAGGGTCTTTCTGGTCAGCTGCTCAATATCGTCAAGCTCCTGATATGGATCACAGGTAAAACAAAGAAGTACCCGCTCTTTGGTGCCGGCAAGAATCCTGCAGTCGTGCTGAACCTTGTTCATAATATCCACACGGGGGGATTGACGGTCATAAAACTCTTGCCGATCTCTGTGCATGCAGTCCGGAGCATAACAATATTTGCAGCCATGATTGCATCCTGAGTAGAGATTTACAGCCAAAGCCGAATATTCTCTGGCTCTTCCAGCCGGTTCGTAAATAACTTTTAGCTTGTCACTCATTTGAAAAACCTCCATTTCTTTCTATTATATCACAAAATGAAGGATTTCGCAACACTATTTTAAATTATATCGCTCTTACTTCGTTTTTCTTCTGTTTTCTCTTGTTTCCTTTGTTTCGCTCCGTATAGACTCTTTTGTAGCCTCGTAGTTTTTTGTAACGATACATTGTAGAGTTAAGAAAAATTAAAACGATTGTACTATATGGCATTTATCAGGCTTTGCGGGTTTCTTCTGTTATATTTTTACATATTTTAACCACCCAGTAATAAACCGACCTTCTGTCATTATGGAAATATTTTGCAAGTCGTGCTATGCAGTTATAGCGGCGTTCCAGGTCTTTCAGCATGGTTGCGAATATATCAACATAGAAGCGATTAATGCCAGGCAGGTTCATTTCCTGCGATACTTGTTCGGTGGCTGAAACAAACTTAGTAACCTGACCGTCTACTTTCTGGTGCATGACTAGACCGTCGGTCACAAAGAACGTGTATTCACCAGGCGGGATTTTTTTGACAATGATATATAACTGTTTCCAAGGGGAACCGTAATCATCAAGGTCAAATACATTGTATTGATCAAGGCTGTTTCTCTGGATGTATGTCAGGTTGTTCAATATCTCACATATGTCAGAATTGTGGACCTTCTCCTTGTCCAGGCCGTGGTAGTATCTGACCCGGTCTTTGTATGCCCGGCGGTACATTTCACCGTTTCCACAGAAACAATCCAGGACGGAAGCGTTTTCAGGGAGGTACTTGGCTCGCATGGCTGCCTTTTCATTCTCCATGGAATTATCAGTCTTTCCCCATGTCTTATTTCTCATAACTACGCTCCACCCTTATGCCGTTATTTTCAAGGATGCTTAGAGCCTGCTCCAGAATGTCCATCTTTCCTGGTTGGGTGCGGATAGTTACCCAGAGTGGCTTTTCTGTCGCATGTGCAACATCGACCTCCTTTAGGAGTTGCTCAATATCTGCCGGGTTGCTGTTCTTTTTCATGACTTCTTCAATTTCATCGGGATCAAAGCCGGTAAAAGAAACGTCGTAATTCTGAGTATTAAGATCCTGGAGAAGGTCTTTTAATAGCGGGATATCCCAGGAGCCGGATATTTTGTTGAGCGCAACGTTAAGAGCCTTCTCCTTAGATTTATCCACATCGATGATTATGCAGTCGATTTCAGCGTATTGTAAGTCCTTCAGGACGGTTATCCTTTGGTGGCCGCCAATGACGGTAAAATCTTTATTTATTATAATAGG
>JALOAP010000253.1 GCA_023228745.1 Dehalococcoidia bacterium
TCCCTCCCCGAGCGGCTCGGCATCCCCTATCGCGTGGTACAGCTCTGTACCGGCGACCTTGGGTTTAACGCCACCAAGAGCATCGACATCGAGATGTGGGCCCCGGGCCAGGGCGAATGGCTCGAAGTGTCGTCGATCTCGAACTGCCTCGACTTCCAGGCCAGGCGGGCGAACATCCGCTACCGCCCGAAGGAGGGCGAAGCGGTCCGCCACCCACACATGCTCAACGGCTCCGGGCTCGGCATGGTCCGCGCCCTGATTTCAGTGCTCGAAAACTACCAGCAGCGCGATGGGAGCATCGTCGTGCCCGAAGTGCTGCGTCCGTATATGCGCACCGATCGCATCCCCGCGATTTCGTAGCCAGCACGCCATTGGCTACATTTCAGCAGGCAATTTGCGTGGTGCAGTTAGCCCATATTTGAATCTAGCTGTCCATCCATGAGCACATTGAAGGGCAGAGCCTGTAGGGCTCCGTTTCACCTATTCGTACACCGCATATCACACCTGTAGCGTGGCCCCGAACAGAGTTCCGACGCTACTCGATCCCACCGGTGACATCGTCCTCCTCCCCTCCACTGGCATCACCTTCCTCGATGTCCCACGTCACCTCGTCATTCTCCAGCATCTCCCGGAACCACGCCTTCGCCTGCTGACGCGCGTCGTCCTCGTCCTCGGCATCCAACACCAGGTAGTCCATCACGAATACGCTATACGTGGGCATCTCTTCCTCCTTCGCACATCGGATATGGCACCCCAGGACCCGGACCCACCCTGTGCGCAAGCGGCAACCAGGTAAAGGCGACAGTAGCGCTCGACTTGCGGATCACCCGCAAACATACGGTATCCTCCCTGCTGGTGGCGGAGAAGGTGACTTCTCCATGGTGAATAGTCGCGTTGCCGAACGGCAGCGAACGAAAGAATTGCTTCCGTTCCTCCTGCGCCTGTTGGGGCCAGTAGGAGTGGTGGTCGCCGTGGCTGCAGGCTTTATCGCCTACTCCACGGTCAGTGCGACCCAGACCCACGTCGTCCAGCCCGGCGAAACCCTCTCCCATATCGCCGCATCCTACGGCGTTTCCGTCCAGGAGATCGCCTCCATGAATAACATCTCTAACGTCGACCTCATCATCGCCGGCAGCGCCCTCACCATCGGTGCACCCTCCACGCCCGCGCCAAGCGGGACCTACACAGTGCAGCCCGGTGACACCCTTGAGCGCATCGCGCGCGAGCACGGCGTCCTTGTGCGCGATCTCGTGGAAGTGAATAGCATCCGCGACGCCAACCTTATCCTCATCGGGCAAATCCTCACCGTCCCCGGTTCGCCTACCACGGTGACCGGGTATCGCGTGAGCTACGACACCGCAGAGGCGGCGCTCCGCAGCGCAGAGCGCGAATATGGCCTGCCATCGGGCCTGGTGCTCGCCCTCTCGTGGCAGGAAAGCGGCTGGCAGCAGCATGTCGTCAGCGAAGCCGGAGCTGTTGGCCTCATGCAGATCATGCCGGACACAGCGACCTGGGCGCTCGAATGGCTCGCACCGGGCTCAACTGACTGGTATGGCGACCCCGTACACAACGCCCACATGGGCGCCGCCATCCTCCGCCACTGGCTCCACCTGGCCGATGGTGATGTCGCATACGCCCTCGGCGCCTACTACCAGGGCTGGCACAGCATGGAAACCGACGGGCCATACCTCGAAACCGACCGCTACGTGGCCAACGTGCTCGCGCTTCTTCCACAGTTCGCGTGATATTGACAAAGTGGAGTTAATCGCTCGACAATACCCACCGTGATTGTCGATAGGAATGCTCTGCGCTTCAACCAGGCCGCCATCATCGCAATGACGGTCGTCGCCTTCGTTCTCGGTGGCTCTGCGGCCACCTGGTTGGTCGGCATCACCGCTGCCGTGATGCTGTTGGGCACAGCGTATGCACCGGCATCCGGGTTTAAGCTGCTCTACCGGCACCTTTTTGTGCGGTTCGGCCTGCTTAAACCACGCCCCGAGCCTGATGATCCTGCGCCCCATCAGTTCGCCCAGGGGCTTGGCGGGACCTTCCTCGCACTCGCTTTCGCGGCACTCCTCGCCGGCTGGACTGGGGTCGCCTGGACGCTCACCTGGGTCGTCATTCTCCTCGCCGGCGTGAACCTCGTGCTCGGGTTCTGCCTCGGCTGCTTCGTGTTCTTCCAGCTTCAACGCTCGGGCGTCCTGCATCGCTCGGCAGAGGTGCATTGATGGACGAGCTCGTTCGTCTCGCTGTCGCAGTGGTGCTCGCGGCCACCCTCCTCGCCGCGGTCATCGCTGCACGTTCAGTCTATCGACGCCGTCTCAGTGGCCACGTCGCCACAGCGGCAGGCGACCTGGTTTCGCGCTTCGCTTTGCCTCCGGGCGAACCGGCCATCCTGTATCTCAGCGGCGAACGCTGTGTCCAGTGTGTCGCCCTCCAGGAACCTGCCCTGCGGCGGCTCGCGGAATGGCGGTCCATCATCGTCCATAAAATCGATGCGGCCGCTGCCACCGACATAACCCGCAGATTCAACATCCTCACCGTCCCGTCGACCGTCGTGATCGGCCCCGACCACCGCATCCGCGGCGTGAACGTCGGGTTTGCAGACGAGGACACGCTGCGCCGCCAACTCACCTGATACCGCGCTCCGCCCGGCGTGCGTAGAATCGCCGCCATGCCTCCACGTCCATTCGAGATCCATGTCCCGGACGATGTCCTCGACGACCTTCGCCAGCGGCTCTCCCGGACACGCTGGCCCGATGCCCTCCCGGGTACCGGCTGGGACTACGGTGCCGATGTCGCGTACGTCCGCGAACTCTGTGACTACTGGCGTGGCGACTACGACTGGCGCATCCACGAGGTAGCCCTGAACCATTACCCCCAGTTCCTCGCCGAGGTGGACGGGGTCGACCTTCACTTCTATCACGTCCGAGGCCAGGGCCCAGCCCCCTTCCCGCTCTTGCTCTTGCACGGCTGGCCCGGCTCGGTGTTCGAATTCCACCACCTCATCGGTCCGCTGACCGATCCGGCCGCCCATGGCGGGGACCCGCTCGACGCGTTCGACGTCGTCATTCCTGCCCTCCCCGGCTACGGCTGGAGCGGCAAGCCTCGCGAGACCGGCTGGGGCCCGACGCGTATGGCCCACGCCTTCAACCAGCTCATGTCCAAAGTCCTGGGCTACGAGCGATTTGCCGTGCAGGGAGGCGATTGGGGTGGCATCATCGCGGCGCGAATGGGCGGCCTCCACACGGAGCATGTGGCCGCGGCCCACCTGAACTTCATCCTCGCCCCTGCTCCACCCGATGCGGCCGCAACTGAAGAGGGCCGCGCAGCACTCCGGGCGTTGGAGGCGTTCCGCGCAGCGGAAACCGCCTATAGCCAGCTCCAGGGCACAAAGCCGATGTCGCTAGCGGTCGCACAGGCCGACTCACCTGCCGGGCTGGCCGCCTGGATCGTGGAAAAGTTCCGTACCTGGAGCGACTGTGACGGGAACATCGAGCAGGTCTACACGAAGGACCAGCTGCTCACGAACATCATGTTCTACTGGGCCCCGAACAGCATCGCCAGTGCCGCTCGGCTCTACTTCGAGATGGCACGCGAAGGCGCTGCCGCAGTGGCGTCGCCCATTACCGTGCCGACTGCGGTCGCTTCCTTCTCGAAAGAGATCTATCGCTTCCCGCGAAGCTGGGTCGAACAGCGCGCCAACATCGTCCGCTGGACGGAGTTTCCGCGCGGAGGCCACTTTGCAGCGCTCGAACAGCCCGAGGCGCTGCTCGCTGACATTCGAGAATTCTTCCGGGGCTATCGCTAGTCGAAGTATTTCGACATCAGCCAGTTCATCACTTCGCGCCCGGTGAGCATCCCCACAAGCTTCCCTTCCCGGACGTAGGGGATGTGGCGAAACCCGCCGTCGCCCATCTTGTTCAACGCCGTCGCCATCGTGTCCTCGTCACGCAGCACCACCGGGTCCGGTGTCATGTATTCCGAAACCGGGTGTTGCAGGCGGTCAGGGTATCCCGCCACCTTTTTCAACACGTCCCGCTCCGTGAATATCCCAATGATGCGCTCGTTTTCAAGGATCACCACGGCGCCGGAGCTGTCCGTCCTCAGCGTCGCCACCACCGATTCGACGCTCGCATCGGGAGTGGTCGTCATAACGGGACGCAGCCGCAGTGCGCCGATCGGCTCAAGGAAGTCCGACGTGCTCGCTAGCTGCTTGGTCTTGGGCAGGTCCGCCGTACGCAGGTCCATGAGGCAGTTTTCGCAGGTGTCGGTGCCCTCGATATTCTCCGCCCCGCAGCTCGGGCAGATCAGAATATTGGTCTGTTCTAAGGTCATGGTTCCCCCGGGAAGCAGATCGGGCCGCAGCATCGCCGCGGCCCGAACGTTAGCATGTTTCGCCAGCCCGGTGGGCTAGACGACGTCCCAGACTTCGCCCGCGCGGAGGAGCGCTTCGAAATCCGGCTCGTTCTTGCTGCGTGCTTCGTCCACCTGCCGTTGAATCAGGTCCTCGAAGATGGGCGCCTGCACGCTGCGGAAAATCCCGGTCGGCACCGGGAAGTCCGGGTAGTCCATGCCGAGCAGAATGTTCGCGAGGCTCTTGGTCTCTGTGTGTGCATCGTGCACCAGGAGCCCCTCGTCACTCTCCGCCTTCTCCACGACCTCCGGGGTGAACCCGTTCAACCGGATGCCGTGTTCGCGCTTCTTGCCAAAGCGCAACGGCTTCCCGTGCTCCAGGTAGACCATGCGGTCCTCGCGCACTTCCTTGTCAGCGAAGGCAGCGAACGCCCCATCGTTGAAGATATTGCAGTTCTGGTAGACCTCGACGAACGAAGTCCCCTTATGCTGCGCTGCTGCGTAGAGCGTTTCCTCGAGGTGCTTCGTGTCCCGGTCGACCGACCGCGCCACGAACGTCGCACCTGCGGCCAGCGCCACACGGATCGGGTTCAGCGGCACTTCCGTCGTCCCGTACGGGGACGACTTCGTGATCTTCCCCATCTCCGACGTCGGCGAGAACTGCCCCTTCGTGAGCCCGTAGATGCGGTTGTTGAAGAGCACGACGGTGAGGTCGACGTTTCGTCGCATCGCGTGGAGCAGGTGGTTCCCGCCAATGCTCAGCCCGTCCCCGTCACCGGTGATGACGAAGACCTTC
>JALOAP010000254.1 GCA_023228745.1 Dehalococcoidia bacterium
GGATCAGGCTCCACGACAGCACGGACGCACCCACCACCCCCGCCACGATGCCCGTCATGGCGATGAAGCCCGACTCCAGCATGAAGCTCAACGCGACCGTCCCGCGCTGGTAGCCGATCGCCCGTAGCATCCCGATCTGTTGCCGCCGTTCCACCACCGATCGAAGCGCGATAACGCCCAGTGCCGCGATGCCGACGAACAGCCCGAGGGCCATGAACGCCTGGAAGATACGCAAGAACGCAACCGACATCGCGACGGCATTGTCGATCTCCTCCTGGATCGACACCGCCTGGACCCCCTTTTCCATGAGCGTCGCCTTGATGTCCTTGGCCAGCCGGGCGTCATCCGACGCAGGGCTCGTCCGGAGGTAGACCGTATCGTATTTCGGGGGTCCGAATACCTCCCGGTAGGCCGATTCGTTGGTGTACAGGCCCATGAGGAGCCCGGCCGGGATGCGCGACGTCAGGATCCCGACGACCGTCACCGTCCGGCTCCGGCCGGTCACCGCGTCGCGCATCTCCAGCGGGAACGATTCGAACTCGCCGTCTTCGATGTCCACCGAGATGTGGAACGGAATCGCCGACAGCAGGTCAAGCGGCGCAGCGTCGAGCAGGGCCAGGTCGGGGTTTGAGGCGACAGCCGCGTAGAGTTCCCGGTCCGACGCGTATCCCTTCGCCCTGCCTTCGAACTTCATCTGTGCGTTGGCGAAGAAGTCCGTATCGCCCGTGATGACCGGGTGGACCTGCCAGCCCCCACCCGGCCTGCGCACCTCCTGTGCGTCGTCGTCGAACTGCGTTGTGCGACCGCTCGCGGTGATCACCGAACTATCGAAGCCCGCATCCCGCAGCGCCCCTTCCAAATCATCGACCGGGTTGTTCTCATTCGTGGACGCGATGATGTTCCAGCCCCCTCGCCCGTCCTCGTTCTGGAACATATGCAGGAAGCTCGTGTTGAGGATGCCCATCACCGTGATCGAGAACACCACGATCGAGAACATGGCGATCGTCATGCCCGTGCGGAAGCGGTTTGCCAACGGGTACGCGACCGCCATCTTGAACGCCGGCGCGAAGCGTGGAAAGCGCACCGCCAGCGCCGATGTCATCGCGAATAGCCCCAGGAATATCGCGACCAGGTACCCGAGCTGCCCCAGGCTGTCCGCACGATCACCAAGCATCACGCCAACCACCACCGCCGCGATGGCCAGCAGAGTCGTCACGATGGCGGGATAGTACTTACTCGCACCCTTGCGCTGTGCCGTGAACATGCGCGTCAGCAGCCGGGCGTTGAACACCGTCACAGTGGTCATCGCGGTCACGATCATGATGCCGGAGAGGACGAACATCTCCATGCCCGTCTCGTGGAACTCCCCGAAGAACCGGTCGCCAATATCGAGCGTAGGGAACATCCAGTAGATGGCGAGTACGAGTCCGCCGGCAGTCCATGCCGCACGGCGCGCGACGCCGTAGTACTCCACGTTCGACGCGACTGCGAGGATGACCAGCGACACTCCGAGGCTGAACGGGAAGGCCGTTTGTGTCGCACCGCCGAGCGCGATGAGCCCCACCCCGAAGAACAGCCCTGCCGGCCCGATGATCCACGCCCACGACATCCCCAGCCCCTTCCGCAGCATCCAGTAGATCCCGAGTGGCGGGATCGGCGCGAACACCAGCACGCCGAGCACGACCCACACCCACCGCGTGCGCCGCTTCGGCTCGTGCCCGCGCGACTGGGAAACCTGGCCCCGCACGGCGGCAACGACATTGAGCTGGCTGATGCGAAGCGAGGAGAACGTGACCGTAAGGAACGTCAGCACCGCGCCGAGGCAGAAGCTGACGACCAGCGACCGCGGCGCCACGTGCGCGGTGATCATCGAGAGCTCACCGCCCATGAGCATCTTCACTCCGCCGACCACCAGCACCAGCGCGGCCGCCACACCCACCAGCACACCAACGAGCCCGGCCAGCAGTTCGTACACCACTCCTTCGGCCACGAATGCCTGCACCAGGTGCGTCCGTTGCGCGCCGACCGCCCGCGCAATGCCCATCTCCGAACGGCGTTCCGCAGCCAGCATCACGAAGAGAGTGAAAATCAGCATGGCGCCCGCGGCGATCGAAAACAGCCCGAGCACAAGGAACGCGGTCGTGAACGTGCTGGCCGTTAGCCGCCCCGCTTCCATCGCGTCCGCTTTCAGCGGCTCGACCTGGAAGCGCATGTCTCCCAGCCCGATCTCGGACTTCGCTGCGTTGTCGGCCTCAAACGCGAGCAGCCGTTTCTCTGCAGGCTCAATTCGGTCGAGCGTGTCGCGAACGCCGCCCCGCAGCGCCACGTTGATGGTCGTAATCAGACCTTCGCGCCCGGTGATGCGCTGCGCCGTCGCCAGCTTCACCGCCATCCCGCCCAGTTGCACCCCCGGCCCAAAATCGAGCGCCCCCGACGCTCGCTCGTCCTTCACGATGCCTGTCACCCGGAGTGGTACCTGGCGGTTCTGCGCGAACACGACGATGGTGTCGCCCACCTGGGTGTCGGTCGCCTCGGCGATGCGCTTGCCCGCCAACACCTCGTCGTCGCCCAGCGCAAGAATGTCCGCCTCGCCGCCGCCGGCGAGCCGCAGGCCGCCAAACCGCGCCAACCGCTCCCCGTCGAACCCGGAGAGTATCGCCACCGGCTCGCTCAGCCGGGTGCCCGGGTTCAAGACCGGGACTGGCTCGTAGAGAAACGGCACGAACCCTTCAATGTCCGGGTCGCCCGCGAAGGCGTGTTCGAAGCCAGCCGTGACCGGCTCTGGCGCATAGCTGCTCTCCGTCGGTTCACTCGCGTCCGCCGTCCGGAAGTGGTGAAGGCTGAGGTCGGTGCGCTGCAGGTTGTCGTAGGTCATCTTCGTCGCGGAGTAGTCGATGACGTCGCCGGTCGTGAACGCCGCCGTGATGATGACCGTCGCGAGCATCAGCCCGCTCACCACGAGCGCTGTCTGCGCCCGCCGTCTCCCGATGTTTCGTAGTCCCATTCGGAACATCGTCCGGTTCGCGAAAAAGATGCCGGCGAACACCGCCATGCACAGCCCGAACGCCACGAGCATGACGACGGCGATCAGGTTCATCGAGAGGCCGAACAGTTCGTTCACAGCGGATGCTCCTCTTCGATGATCTCGCCGTCCCGCATCCGCACGATGCGGTCGCACCGCCGCCCGACTGCCGGGTCATGCGTGACGATGACAAACGTATGGCCGTGCTCGCGGTTCAGCCGCTCCATCAGGTCCATGACGTCGTCGGCCATCTGCGAGTCGAGGTTGCCAGTCGGTTCATCGGCCCACACGATGGCGGGGTCGTTCACCAGCGCCCGTGCGATGGTCACACGCTGCCGCTGTCCGCCGCTCAGTTGCGATGGCCAGTGGTCTGCCCGGTCCCCCAGTCCCACCAGTTCAAGGGCGGCGAGCGCGCGAGCACGTGCTTCCTGCCCGGCCGTCCCGGAGACCACCAGCGGTAACTCCACGTTCTCGACCGCCGAAAGGACCGGGAGCAGGTTGTACGTCTGAAAGACGAAGCCCATGCGCTTCGCGCGGTAGGTCGTCTTCGCCCGGTCGGGCATCGTCGTGATGTCCACCCCTTCGATGAGCACCGTCCCGGAGTCGATCGTGTCCAGCCCGCTCAGGCAGTTCAGCAGCGTCGTCTTCCCACAACCAGACGGCCCCATGATCGCGACCATCTCGCTGTGCGGTACTGCGAGCGAAACCCCGCGCAGCGCCTGCACCTGGTTCGTGCCGGAGTCGTAGGTCTTCCAGACATCGACGGCTTCGATGATCAACCGTGGCGGCGCATCCGGCGCCTGTTCCGCCGTCCCCTGCTGTCCGCGCTCAAGCAGCTCTGTCACGCCACACCTCCCGCGGCCGCGGCTTCAGGGACGTCCAGGTGGGTCACTTGGAACGCCTCCCGGCCCGGTGGCTGCTTGTAGAAGGTCACGAATTTCCGTACTTGCTCCTCGTAATACCCCGTTGCCCGCGAGCCCCGCTCCGCTTCAGCGGAAGCCCAGAGCGAAACGAGCACGCCCCGTCCCTCCGGATTCTGGAGTACCAGCAGCCCCCGGTAGCCCGGCTGCTTTTCAAGCTCCGGCAGGACCAGTTCCTTGAATCGGTCCAGTGCGGCCGATGCGCTGATCTGCACCACGTCGATGTCGAACTGCGTGACCCGTGCGTACATGCGCTTCACTCCATCGCTCGTCCGGCGCTCCGCCCCGGGCCGTCGTGGAAAGGCCTACCGTGCACTCGGGAGCGAGGCAGTACGAGGTTCATCCGGCACATCTCATGGGGCCGAACGATCCGTAGCCGCGCCGCCAGGCAGGCCATGAAGGCTCAGCGGTGTATTGGGAGGCTGAACGCACTAGACGTAACGTGACTGCTGCTCCGGTTCAGCAGATGCTCCGACGACCCGGCACGGCTTCGCGCCGGAAAGTTCCTGCCAGCACCGTCCATTGGCAGCGCTTGGCTAATCCATCTTCGAGCATCCCGCTTGTGTTCTTTTGACCGGAACCTCCCCAAATCGTCGTCCAGCGGGGCGTTCCAATGGTATCCTTGCTGTTGTGGCAACCGGTGTGCTCCTGCTTGCGCTCACCCCTGGATCACCGGCCACAGCCCAATAAGACATCGCTGTGTCGCAAAGCCCTGCGGCCTGGCATCTAATGCTGGCAAGGACTGATGCGAGTTCATGGAGTTCGCGCTACTCGCAGCCTTTGGTAGTGCCTTTGCGGCGCCACCTCTCACGAAGATCATCCCGGTCCGTACGGGGTGGATCTTGGCGCTTCTTCCCGCTGCACTCTTCTTCTACTTCCTCAGCCAACTCGGTGATGTCGCCGATGGTCGACCCCTGTCCGTGTCGCACGACTGGGTTCCTGCCGTTGGCGTAGAGCTCTCGCTCTATTTGGACGGCCTGAGTGCGTTGTTCGCGCTCCTCATCACCGGTATCGGCGCGCTCGTGCTGATCTACGCAGGCGAATATCTCGCCGGTCACCGCGACCTCGGGCGCTTCTACGGCTTCCTGCTCTTCTTCCTCGCCTCGATGCTCGGCCTTGTGCTGGCCGACAACCTGTTCGTGCTCTTCGTGTTCTGGGAACTTACCAGCATCAGCTCCTACTTCCTGATCGCGTTCGAGCACGAGG
>JALOAP010000255.1 GCA_023228745.1 Dehalococcoidia bacterium
CGGTTATCCAGCAGCTTGGGCGGGGGCTGCGCTACAACCACGAGCTCCCGGAATCGCAGAACCTGCTCAACGTGTTCATCGGGCGCGACCCGCGTCTGGCGCCAATCATCGAGCACATGGAGCGGGAGGTGCCGCCGGCGGCTGTGCGGCCCCGCGAGGATGCGGAACAGGCCGGGTACGACGTTCCGATCGAGCTCGAGGAGGAACAACGGGAGGATGACGACTTCGGCGGGCGGCCGGAGATCGTTGACGTGATGGAGGCGGGAGACGCCTTCCTGGACCACACAGGACGCTTTGTCGAAGGGCAGCAGCTCACGATGTTCGGCGTACCATCGCCTCTGCCTGCGGCGGCCGCAGCGCCGGTGGCGGAGCCTGAGGTGGTGGACCTCGCGGGGGAGATGCGGGACGCAGTGGAGTACTGCAAGCTCTGGACAAACCGGGCGGCGCGGCGAAGAGCGGAGATTCGCGGCAAGGGCGAGAACCATCATGCGCAGCTCAACCTCGCGTATGCGCGAGAAACGGGACGCAGGGGGACGCTTTCGACACCGCAAGAGTACCTGCACAAAGGCGACTGGATGAAGCGGATCTACCTGCGGATGCTGGGGTAGCCGGCAGCGCACCTGCCGGTTCGAACCCTAGTCGCGGGACGGGTTGGCTGCTTGCGCCGAACAGCCGGACACCGGGCGGGCGCCCGTGAGGGCGAGCAGATCCGGCACGGGAAGCCGCACATCAAATCCGCGCTGACCGGCCGAGACGAGGATGTGGGTCAGCTCTGTCGCGCGTTGGTCGATGTAGACCGGGAAGCCCTTTCCGGCGAGCGCCAGGGCGCTGATGCCACCGACCTTCAGGCCCGTGTGGCGCTCGGCGTCCACGTGGCTCGCCATGCGCAGCTTCTTCGCGCCGAGTGCGGCGGCGAGCGCCTTGAGATCGAGTTCGCTGCCGGCGGGCATCATCACAAGGTTCGGCTTGCCCTTCGGCGGGTCGTGTTCGACAACAAGGGTCTTGTACACCTCGTGTGCCGCCATCCCGGTCGCTCGTGCTACTTCCTCGGCGGAACGGATGGAGGCGTCGAACTCGAACACTTCGTGCGGCACTTTGCGCTGTTCGAGCATGCGCACGGCGAGGGGCTTCTGGCGTTTGCTCACGCGGGAATTGTCCCCTTGGACCTAAGGGCCCGGCAAACAAGGGAGCTTGCCGAGCAGGCGGCCAGGGCGAAGGATGGGAGTGCCTACGGAGGGATGAGATGTCTGAGCGCGAACGGCGCCGGCAGTTGAAGTCGGAATACCGCGAGTCCACGACTGAAGCGGGCGTGTATTTGATCGTGAACGAGCGGACGAACAAGGCGCTCTTAGGCTCCACGCGAAACCTGGGGAGTCTTCGGAACCGGGTGGAGTTCGCGAAGGCCACGAACTCGCCGAGCGCGCTGGATGGCCGCCTCGCCGCCGACATCCGGGAATTTGGCATCGAAGTGTTCTCTCTGCGCGTGCTCGAGGCGTTCGAGCCCGAACCAACGATGTCGACAGCGGAAGTTCTGCGCGACCTATCGGCGCTGGAGGAACTGTGGCGGGAGCGGCTCGACACGGAGGGCGCTGTACACATAGCAGATTGGGCGGGGAGGGCAGGCCGCCCTAGAATGCGCCCATTCCACAAAGGGGATCGACGTGATCACGATTGTTGCGACACTCCAGGCTGCGCCTGGCAAGGAAGACGAACTGCGGGCGGCGCTCACCGAGATGGTGGAGAACGTGAAGGAGCATGAGGCGGGCAGGGCGCTGGCCTATTCGCTGCACACAGCGGACAAGGAGCCGGGTGTCTTCATGTTCTATGAGCAGTACGCGGACAAGGCGGCGCTCGACGCGCACGGCACGACGCCGCACATGAAGGCGATGGGGCAGAAGCTCGCGGCGGGCCAGCTGCTGGCCGGGCGGCCTTCGATCACCCACTACACCCAGATCGCCGGCGTCTCCTAGTATCGAGGGATTCAATGGGGGTACGGGCGTACTTGCCCGTACCCACGCCAGAACGCACCCTCGCCCCCGATGGACCTGCTCCGTGCGGTCGTCCTGGGGATAATCCAGGGCCTCACCGAATTTCTCCCGATCAGTTCATCCGGCCACCTCATCCTCGTCCCGGCGCTGTTCAAGTGGCCGGACCAGGGGCTGGCGTTTGACGTTGGGTTGCACCTCGGGACACTGGTCGCGCTGCTCCTGTATTTCTGGCGGGACTGGTGGGTGATGGCAACGACGGGGTTGCGCGACCTGGGCCAGCATTCTCTGCGCTTTCGCAAGTACCAACCGGAAAGCCAATTGCTCTGGCTTATCGCACTCGGATCGGTGCCGACGGCGATAGTCGGTCTACTGTTCGATGACTGGTTCGAGGCGAACGTGCGGCAGGCGTGGCTGGTTGCGGTGGCGCTAGCCATCGTCGGGACGATCATGCTGGTGGCCGACCGAAAGACGGGCGACTGCCGAACGGTGAAGGACATCGGTATGCGGGATGCGGTGTTCATCGGGCTGGCGCAGGCGTGCGCGCTGGTTCCCGGAGTCTCGCGCTCGGGGGCGACGATTAGCATGGCGCTATTTCGCGACTTCCGGCGGAGCGACGCGGCACGATTCGCGTTTCTGCTGGGGACCCCCGCATTCGTGGGTGCGGCATTGTTCAAGTCGGCGGAAATGCGCTCCGACATGGACGGCGGTGTGACCGAACTCGCCGTGGGCTTCCTGGTCTCGGCGCTGGTTGGGCTGGCCGTGATTCACTTCCTCTTGCGGTATCTCCAGACGCGAAACCTGGTGCCCTTCGTGGCCTATCGCTACGGTGCGGCGATCCTGACCCTGGTCATCGCTGCCGTTCGCGTCGCCTAGCGAGCGCGCCGGCCCACCTGGTTGGTCATTCCTCTTCGCCGGATAGAATCGGGGCGTGGAGGACTCCGGAATGGTGTTAGAGAAACTACGGCTCGATGGTCCGCCCCGGCGGGTCGCGATTGTGACCGGTGGTGGACGCGGGCTCGGACGTGAGATGGCGCTCGCGCTGTCGGAGGCGGGCGCCGACGTATGCATCGCGAGCCGCACACAGAGCCAGCTTGACGCAACTGCCGATTTCATCGCGGAACGGAGCGGACGGCGTCCGCTCACGGTGAGCATGGATGTGCGCGAGCGCGAACAGTGCGATGCGCTCATCGAGCAGACGGTGACGCACTTCGGCAGGCTCGACATCCTGATGAACAACGCGGGCATCGGGGATGCCCGGGGCGGCGGGACCCAGGTCGACCAGCTCTCGGACGACGACTGGGCGGACGCGATCGCCGTCAACCTGAACAGCGCGTTCTACTGCTCGCGGGCGGCGGTGCGGGTCTTCCGAAAGCAGGACCAGGGTGGCGTCATCGTGAATGTGGCGAGCGGCACGGCGATGCGCATGTACCCAATGGGGCTTGGCTATGCCTCGGCGAAGGGCGCAGTGATGTCGATGACACGGAGCCTGGCAGCACAGGTTGTGGGCGATGGGATTCGCGTGAACGGTATTGTGCCGGGCTTCATTCTGCAGAGCCCACCGGAGACGGAGGAGCAGCGGGAGCAGGCCGCACAACGGGGCCGGTTCAACAGCACCGGACGGCTCGGCGAAGCGTGGGAGCTCGGGCCCCTCGCGGTGTTCCTGTGCTCGGACGCCTCTGCCTACATCACCGGCGAGCACTTCGTCATCGATGGCGGCGGGATGGCAGGCGGTATCGCGCCGACGGGCTGGCCGGCGCCGGGGGTGACGGTATGAAGGACTGGGAACGAAAGCCGGGGTTCGACCTCAGCGGAAAGAAGGCGCTGGTCGTCGGGTTCGGGAACCCGGTGGGTGAGGCGGTAGCGCTTGCGCTGGCGGAAGCCGGAGCCGATGTGGCGGCGGCCTCCGCGACGCTCGATGGTGAGGAAGTGATGGCGGCGAAGCGGGTGGCGAAGCGCGTCACACAGCTCGGCCGTACGTCGATGTCGCAGGGCTGGGATGTGACGCTCCCGACGAACGTGCAGGTTGGCCTGCGGCAGCTCGTGAAGGAATTCGGGACGCCGAGCATCCTGGTGTTCAACGGCGACGCGGAACTCTGGAAGCCGGCGACGAAAATTACCGATAGCGAGTTCGCGAACGTGCAGCAGGTGAACCAGAGCGGCGCCTACTACGCGGCCCGCTCGTTCCTTCGTGAGCGGAAGGACACCGAGGTGCCGGGGCGGCTGATCTTCGTGACCAGCATCCTCGGGGAACGTGGCGTCGGCTGGAATACGGGCTACGCGGTGACCAAGAGTGGTGCGCTGGGCCTCATGCTTGGGCTGAGCCAGGAGTTCGGTCAGCAGAACGTGACGGCCAACGCCATCTCGACCGGGTGGATGGAGTGGACACCCGGGCGCGGACCCGACGATATCGGCGAAAACCGGCTGATGCGGTTTATCCCGATGCGGCGATTCGGCAAAGCGGAGGATGTGGCTCCGCTGGCGGTGCTGCTTGCGTCGGACGCGGCCGGGTACCTGAACGGGCAGGTATTTCACGTCGATGGTGGCGTTTCGCAACACCTGTAGGCGGGCGGGCAGCCGGCAGCCGGGCCGGCATCGGGGATTCGACGAGGGAGAGGCCAATGCCTCTCCCTCGCTTTGCAGCTAGTCCTTTGTGGCCTCCGCGAGCCGTGGATCGGAGACGAGGAGGCGAAGGTGGGTGATGCGGCGGAGGTGGGCGATCACGTCGCGACGGTAGTCGCCCGAATCGGCATCGCCGGCTTGGATACGCTCGGCGAGGTCCGTGTTGCGCTGGTGGATGCGCTGGCGGAGCGCGGGGAGTCCGTCCGGGCGCTCTTCGACCCCGAGCAGGCTGTTCAGGCCAGCCCACTCCTCGGCCAGGTGCTCCTCTTCGGTTGCGAGTTCGCGACGCACCATCTGCAGGACGTTGGCGGCGACGCGCGCATGGAAACTGATGCGCCCGGAGGTGTTGGGCATCACGTCGTTTTGGAGGTAGGTGGCGACCGCTTCGAGCAGTTCGTCGACGGTTGGCCGGTCCTGCATCAGTAGGCCCCCTCGAGAAGGTTCAGGAGTTCGATCTCCGTCTCCGCTGTGCGTCGTCCGATGGCCGCGAGCTCGACCGAACGGTTGCGGCCAGAGAGGTAGCCGTCCGCCTGGTTGAT
>JALOAP010000256.1 GCA_023228745.1 Dehalococcoidia bacterium
AATACGGATATAAGGGAGACGTAAACTACCGGATGATTTCTACCTTTGCCCCGACTGTTGGAAATTATGTTAAATATGAGAATGAATATTATTTAATCGTTCGGGTGATAACCACAAAACCGAGAAAGAGAATCCATCATTACGAAACCTTGCTCGCCATCTACCGGCCATGATCAAAATTAAGGTGAAGGGTTTAGACAAGGTTCTCTTGGAAATCGACAAATGGCAAAAAGAGACCGAGAGAGTTTTAGATAATGCAGTCTTAGAATCGGCGGTTTATACCAGAGACGAAGCGGTGAAAAACATTTCCCGTAAATATCCTGAAGGGGCAGTTGATACTGGAATTTTAAAAAGTTCATTGAGCTACCAGAAAGACCCGATACGGCCTCATGTGTACCGAGTAGGGGCTATCGGGAGAAATGCTGACATTGCCAACCGCTACGCTAAAGCAGTTGAAGTGGGAAGACGACCGGGAACCATGCCTCCGGTTGGAGATTCTCCACAGGAAGGTTTATGGCGGTGGGTTATGCGACATAGCTGGTATAATCCGGCCTCGGTAAAAAGAGGCGGGAACCCATCGGCTTTTCAACTTTCACGAAACAAAGAAAAAAGAATCAAACAGGCTAAATCGATCGCCTTTTTAATTGCCAGAAAGATTAAAGAAAAGGGAACCAAGCCTCGACCGTATCTTATCCCAGCTTATAACAAAGGTGTTGTTTACCTCATACAAAAAATGGATAACACGCTGACATGAAAAAAGTCAAAGAAGCAGTTTATAACTCACTCACCACAGACGCAACCTTAACCTCGCTGTTGGGAACCGGATACCGGGTGTTTTCCTTCTGGCCTGAAGTTCTATCAGAATACCCCTCGATCACCTTCTTTGAGGTTTCTACAATCAGAGAACCAGCCCGTGACATCTGGCGTTCAACCTATCAAATAGACGTTTGGGGAAAACCTCAAGACGATGTGGATTCAATCGCTGAAAGAATTGTTAAACTCTTTGACGGTCAAACCTTAAGTTTAGGAACGGTTGATAACTGTTTTGGTGGAAGGGTTGAAAACATTGGTGAGGATTCTGACGGTGAAATTAAACGAAGAATAATTGATGTAACATTTTTCTCTTTACTATAGCACAGGAGGCAGAAATAAATGGCCTACACAACAAATGCAGATGATCTGTTATTAGGAACCGGCAGGCTTGAATTTGCCGGAAATGATTTAGGATATTTTGAAGGGGCAACCCTTTCTATAACTCGTGAAGAATTAGAACACCTATCAGGATGGCCGAGACGGCCGGATGCAACGGTTATTACTGCTCAATCAGCTACCTTTAGTGCAACCTTGCATGAATTCAATTGGGCGAACTTAGAAGCCGCATTGGGAGTAGCCTCAAGTGATGGGAAAATCACTTTTGGAAACCTATCGGCCGTTACTGACGCAACTTTGGAATTGTGGATACCCAAGAAAGACGCTCAGGATGGAAGTTTGGTTATCCATCTCTACAAAGCTCAAATCTCGCAAGGATTTGATATTTCTTTCAGTGATACCGAATGGCAGGGGTTGCCAGTAAGTTTTAAAGCTCTGGCCGATCCTTCTAATTCGT
The DNA here is from genome assembly GCA_023228745.1 of Dehalococcoidia bacterium. Lineage (GTDB taxonomy): Bacteria > Chloroflexota > Dehalococcoidia > Tepidiformales > Tepidiformaceae > JALOAP01. The sequence goes on from JALOAP010000256.1 coordinate 1,607, forward strand.
ATGCTTTAGGGTATGTGTTGTTAACCACGACAACTTGTGTAGCATAACGGGAGCGGAGTAAAACTCTCCGCTCTTTTTTATTTGGAGGAGAAATGAAAAAAACGAGGGTATTAATCGCTTCACCAATTCGACAGAAACCGAACATTTTAAAAGAATTTTTACAATCCTTATCTGAACTCGATCACGGTGATTTACAGGTTGACTATTTCTTTGTTGACGACAACGAAGCGTCTCAATCCTGGTATCAGTTACAGGAGTTTAAACGTGAAGGATGTAACGTTCATATTGAAACTGTATCCGAGACGAAAACCGCTTGGAAGTGCGACAACGAAACCCATCATTGGAATCGTGAAACAGTTGATCGAGTTACACGACATAAAAACAAACAAATTCAATATGCCTTAAAGAATAAATACGATTATATCTTTTTCTTAGATTCTGATTTAGTTTTACATCCCAATACCCTTTTACACTTACTTAGCTTAGACCTCGATATTGTTTCAGAAATTTTCTGGACTCAATGGACGAAAGACACTGCAGAACTCCCCAATATTTGGAAGTATGATAATTATATTTTTGACATCTATGAAATTGGAAGAAAAACGCAAGAAGAATCATTACAAAGTTCTATCCAATGGGTGAATCAACTTAGAGTCCCAGGAGTGTATGATGTCGGGGGTTTGGGAGCTTGTACGCTCATTAAAAGAAGGGTATTAGAACAGGGGGTTGATTTTAGCCGAATCTCCAATATCAGTTTTGCCGGTGAAGACCGCCATTTTTGCATTCGGGCAGTAGTTCACGGGTTTAAACTCAAAGTAGATACTAATTATCCATGTTTTCATATTTACCGAGAAGAATACTTGCCGAACGTTGAAAAATGGAAAGAACGAAACCGAATTTGGGATAAAAGAATTGTCAAACCTCAAGGAAATAAATTGTGTCTTACAATGCTGGTTCGCAATGAAGCCAATCGTTATTTGCGAGAAGTTTTGGAATCAGCTAAAAAATATATTCATTGTGCGGTCATTTTGGATGATGCCTCCGAAGATGATACCGTCAAAGTATGCCGGGAAGTCCTAAACGATATACCATTAAACCTTGTATCAAATCAAATACCTGGATTTAGTAATGAAATAGCCTTACGGAAACAACTCTGGAACTTAGCCTTAGAATCGAAAGCAGAATGGTTTTTACTTTTAGACGCTGATGAAATCTTTGAACCGAAAGCAGAAATTGAAATACCAAAACTCATCAATCAAACTTACTGTGATACCTGGACTTTCCGGCTCTATGACATGTGGGATGAAAGCCATTATCGAGAAGATCATCTCTGGAATGCCCATCTCACTTATCGACCCTTCTTAATCCGCTATCAGCCGAATTTTGAATATCAGTGGAATGAGACGCCCTTGCACTGTGGACGAATGCCAGTGAATGTTACTTATTTACCGACTTATAGAAGCGATCTAAAAATCAAACATTTAGGCTGGATGACAAAAGAAGATCGAATCAAGAAATACTTTTTCTATGCCGAGCGTGACCCAAAGGGAGAGTGGGGAATACCGGCTCAATATCAATCAATTTTAGATAAAAATCCACGATTAAAATTATGGGAGGAGTAGATGAATAATATCAAAACGTGTTTTTGTGTAGGCCCTGAAAATTGCAAAGACGTTGATTGCCCAATTGTAAGAGAATATTTAATTCAATTAGGAATAATGCAAAGAAAAGATGTAGTAATGGACGAAAAAAAATATAAAGAATGGCTCAATAGGGCTATATCTATTAACTGTTCAGCGAATGCTTATGTTACAGGATAGACCCTTTGGAGATAGGGCATTTCACGGTGACGAGTATCTTCTCCGGTTAGTGGATTGTCTTATATCTGGATGTAATCTTTTTGTTGAAACCGGAACCCATCGAGGAGATACTTTGGCTTATGTTGTTCACAATTACCCTCATTGTTATTCAATAGGATGTGAGCCGAACAGAGAATATACAAAAGAGGCTATAGCAAAAATTAAAGAAAAGGAAAATTTTTATATTGCCCTTGTTACGTCTCAAGAATTTTTACCATTTTTAGGCTTTGCAGAAATTCAAGACCAAAAAAACTTATTTTGGTTAGACGCTCACGGCCACGGCTTCGATTGGCCGTTGGCTTTTGAGGTTGAATTTATCACCTATCACTACAATAAATCCTTTATCCTCATTGATGACTTTCAGGTTCCTGGAAAACCGCAGTTTTCCTACGACATCAGTACTGGGCGAGAGTGTTCCTACCAGACCATAAAACAGCACATTAAGAACGGGTATCAGGTCTATTATCCGGCTTACACTGAGAGAACCTCGAAAACTATGAATTTAGTTGGGTGGGGATTGTTGGTAAAGGATTGGGAGGTACCCGAGGAGTTAAAAGATATTCTATGTTGACTTCACGCTTTTTTACCACCTCAGACGAACACGTTGATACCTTTGTTTATCCTATCCCTGAACTATGGTGGTCCCGAATTTATGAGTACCCCTGGGCCGGTCATTTTGCTGAACCCCATCATGTGGCTTTAGATGCCGGTTGCGGAATTGAACATCCGTTTAAATTTGCATTAGCCGGAGTATGTAAACAGGTTCACGCCTGTGATATTGACCCAAATATCATTAATGAAAAATTCATAATCGAGACCGTAAAAAATGGATTTAACTTTGACGTAACCGAATTAAACGGAAATATTTATTATAAAATCTGTGACCTTGGGAATCTTGACTATCCCGATCATTCTTTCGATCGAGTGTTTTGTATTTCAGTTTTAGAACATTGTCATACTTCAAAATATTTATCCATCTTAAAGGAGTTCAAGCGAGTATTAAAAGAGGATGGATTAATTATTCTCACCTTTGATGTTCCTACTCATAACCTGTTAGGATTACTTCCTCAGCTTATGGGAGAAACAGGGTTGACCTTTGCCGGAGGGTTTAATAACCAGAAGCCGGAAAATGCCATATATGGCGTGGGGTTAAATGTGTTTAGAGCGGTATTAAAATATGAGCTATAAAGAAGCCTGGGACAATTACTATCGGGCCGGTTATACTTCAGGAGCCGGCAGTTATGGAGCATTAGCTAATTTTAAAGCTCAAATGATTAATGAATTTATCGCTGACCATGGGATTCAAACCGTTCTTGATATTGGATGCGGAGATGGAAACCAACTCTCACTTTTAAACTGTCCAGAATATATCGGGGTGGACGTTTCGCCAACTGCAATAAGTCTTTGCAAAAAGAAATTTAGTTCAGATCCTTCGAAACAGTTTTACGTTTATTCACCAACTGAGAAAAACGACCTCCCCGAATGTGATTTAGTTCTTTGTTTGGATGTTTTGTATCACATTATCCCTGAAGAAGACTTTAATCAAACCCTTGATGATATTTTCTCCCGTGCCAAAAAGGGAGTAATTCTCTATACCGTATTATTGGATATTGGCACGAAAAACGAACAT
>JALOAP010000257.1 GCA_023228745.1 Dehalococcoidia bacterium
AGACAAGATCGGCGACCCCGAACTCCAGCAGGGGCTGAACGAACTCGCGCAGAACCTGGAGTACCTCTACCCCATGCGCGAGCTGCGCAGCCAGTACGCCTTCCGTGGTGAAGAGCAGCTCGATCTTCAGGCCGCGATGGGCCTCATGGACCAGATGCAGTCGATCGACGAACTCGAACGTCAGCTCGAGCGCACCCAGTATGGCGGCGATATCGACGACGTCGACGCCGAAAAGCTCGAGGACCTGCTTGGCCCCGAAGCGCGTGACACGCTTGACCAGCTCAAGAAGTTTCTCGAAGTGCTCGAAGACGCTGGCTACATCCGCAAGAAGGGGAACGGCTACGAGCTCACGCCCCGCGGCACCCGCAAGATCGGGCAGCGCGCCCTCGGCGAAATCTACGCCCAGCTCAAGAAGGACAGCTTCGGAAAGCACGAGATCCGCGAGAGCGGCCAGGGTGGCGACCGCACTGACACAACCAAGAAGTACGAGTTCGGCGACCCCTTCTACCTGGACATCCAGAAGACCATCATGAACTCGATGTACCGCGAGGGGCCGGGTGTCCCCATCCGGCTCCAGCAGGACGACTTCGAGGTTTCGCGCACCGAACTCCTGACGCAGACCGCGACCGTCATCATGCTCGACCTGAGCTGGTCGATGGCACTCCGCGGCAGCTTCCAGGCAGCAAAGAAGGTGGCGCTGGCGCTCAACAACCTGATTTCCTCCCAGTTCCAGCGCGACAGCCTCTACATCATCGGCTTCAGTGCCTATGCCCGGGAACTGAAGGCAGACCAGCTTCCCTATGTGCGCTGGGACGAATCAGTCCTTGGCACGAACATGCATCACGCGCTGATGATCGCGCAGTCGCTGCTCTCCAAGCACAAGCAGGGCACACGTCAGATCATCATGATCAGCGACGGCGAACCGACCGCACACCTGGAGCGCGGCCGCAGCTACTTCGCCTACCCGCCGAGCCCGATCACCATCCGCGAGACGCTGAAGGAAGTGAAGCGCTGCACGCAGAAGAACATCACCATCAACACCTTCATGCTCGATCGCAACTACTATCTGAAGGAGTTCGTGAACCAGGTCGCGCGTATCAACAAAGGCCGCGTCTTCTACACCACACCCGATAAGCTCGGCGAGTACATCCTTGTCGACTATGTGGCCAGCAAGCGGAAGAAGCTCGCGGGCGTCGGCTAAGTTGCTCGTCGCGTACGTACACGTGAGTGGCGTGCGCTAGGAGGGAAACATGTCAGCGCCAACAGCCGAACGGCTCGTTACCGCCGCCGAGTTCGAGCAGATGCCCGACCCGCCGCACGGAGGGAAGGTGGAGCTCGTCCGTGGCCGTGTGGTGGTCAGCTGACCAGCGACGATGCCGGCTTCGAACGACCCGGGTTCGAGCTGCCGCTCGCGCAGCTCTTCGAGACCTACCCGGGCGAGTAACGGCTACGCGTTGGTCCCGAACCGCTCCGCGACGCGATCCCAGATCGCGTGTGCCACCTCGTACTTCGTCATCAGCGGCAGTTCCTCAACTTCGCCGCCTGCATAGAACATCGTGACCTGGTTGGTATCGGTGCCGAAGCCACTCCCGGCGGCGGTGACGTCGTTCGCCACGATGAAGTCAAGCCGCTTCTCGGTGAGTTTCGCCCTGGCGTACTGTGCGAGGTTCTGCGTCTCGGCCGCAAAGCCCACCCGCACGCCCCCGCCCGGCAGCGAAGCGAGGATGTCCGGGTTTTTCGTCAGCTCGAGCATCATGCGTTGCTGGCCCGGCTCCTTCTTCAGCTTGTGATCGGCCGGTGTTGCCGGACGAAAATCGGCGGGTGCGGCCGCCATCACGAGTGCGTCCGACTCCCGGGTCGCCTCGTCGAGCGCACATAGCATCTCCGCGACCGTTTTCACGGATATGCACCGCACTCCGTATGGCGCCGCCAGCGCCACTGGACCGGCGACGAGCGTCACCTCCGCCCCCCGGTCCCGGGCGGCTTCCGCGATTGCGAAGCCCATCTTCCCGGACGAGCGATTGCCCACGAACCGCACCGGGTCGATTGGCTCATGCGTGGGCCCGGCCGACACCACCACCCGTCGCCCTCGCAGGTCGCCACGCTGCAGGCCGAGCAGCCGCAGCAGCGCCCCCACGATCTCCGCTGGCTCCGCCAGCCGCCCCGCGCCCATGCGGCCTGTCGCGAGCCGGCCGTCGTTCGGTCCGACGAACTCGGCGCCGCGCTCCCGGAGCGTGGCAACGTTCGCCTGCGTCGCCGGGTGAGCCCACATCTGGTTGTCCATGGCCGGTGCGATGAGTACTGGCGCAGTGGTCGCGAGTGCCGTGAGCGTCACCATGTCGGGTGTACGGCCCGTTGCGAGGTTGGCCATGCAGTCCGCCGTTGCCGGGGCGATCACGAGCGCATCCGCCCGCCGGGCCACCTCCACGTGCGCTTCCGCCTCGCGCGCGCTGAACATGTCCACCACCACATCGCGCCCGGTCAGCGACTGGAACGTCAGCGGGGCGATGAACTGCACTGCGGCCGGCGTCATCACCACCTCGAGCTCGGCGCCAGCCTGGCGCAGCTTGCTTGCGAGGTCTGCCGCTTTGTACGCAGAAATCGAACCCGTGACACCGAGCACGATACGCTGCCCCGAAAGTGGCAAGCGGACACGTGCCTCACTTGTCATGACAGTTCATTTCGTAAATCAACCGCAGGCCCGTGAGCGTGAGGTCGTCGTCCACAATGTCGATGCAATCGGTTTCGGAGGCGATCTGGGCAGCCCAGCCACCCGTGCCAATCACCTTCGGGTTGCCGCCAAGCTCGTCCTTGAACCGCTGGACGAGGCCCTCCACAAGTCCGACGTAACCAAACAGGATGCCCGACTGCATCGCGTGAATGGTGTTCTTGCCGATTGCCGCCGGGGGGTGGTCGAGCTGCACCCGGTAGAGCATCGCCGCACGGCTGAACAGCGCCTCCGAGGCAATACCGATCCCGGGTGCGATCGCGCCACCGAGGTAGTCCCCGTGTTCGTTTACGGCGTCGAACACCGTCGCTGTTCCGAAGTCGACGCAGATGACCGGCGCGCCGTACTGCCGAATCGCCGACACAGCATCGACGATCCGGTCGGCGCCGAGCTGCTTCGGGTTGTCGTACAGGATTCGGACGCCGGTGCGCAGCCCGTGACCAACCACGAGTGCGTCGACGTCGAAGTAACGCTGGCACACCGTTTCGAAGGTCGGGATGAGCGGCGGGACGTCGCACCCGATGATGCACGCATCGATGTCGTCTGGCCCGAGGCGTCGCGTGAAGAGCAACGTCAGGAGCAGGACGCCATACTCGTCCGGGGATTTCTCTCGCTCGACGCCGATACGCCAGTCTGCGACCAGCTTCTCCCCGTCGAACAGGCCGATGTGGATAGAGGTGTTGCCAATATCAAGGGCAAGGAGCATGAGAACCGCCTGCGTGGGGCCTCGATGGTCCCCGTGCGGCCATAGGATAACAGGCATCGCATTCTGGTCAGGAGAGCCCGCTGCCGAACGATGTACGAGGGCCATCCAGGTGTGGATGACCCTCGCGCCAGGAGTGGCTCTCGGTGCTGAGGGAGACGCCGAGCGGCGTCTCCCTCAGGCGTGTTCGACGGTCTGCCTCGCGATCAGCCGCCAAACGAGTAGCAGTACGATTGCGCCCACGACCGCGATTGCCATGCTCCGCAGGTCGAACTCGGTGACGCCACCGAAGCCGAGAAGGGCTCCGATGATGCCCCCAACGAACGCGCCCACGATGCCGATCACGATGGTGATGAGCACGCCCATGAACCCGCCCCCTCCGGGGTCCTCCCCGGGGAGCAGGATTTGCGCGATGGCACCCGCGATCAGCCCAAACAAAATCCAGGCCAGAATTCCCACGGTATTCTCCTTTGCTTTCTCGCCGATCGGGCGAACCTACCAACGAGCTTGGGGAGCGCCGCGCTCGGATGGCATATCAAGCTCGCACGCGATCTGTCATGCTCATTTCGGTGCACGCGGGCCAACGCGAACGGCACGACCCGTTCTCTGCGCTGCGCCAGCGGAACTTCCAGCTTTATGCTGTCGCGCGGCTCTGCTCCGCCGTCGCCATGACCTTGCTCCAGGCGACGCTCATCTGGCAGGTCTACGCCGTCTCCAACTCGAAGCTGCAGCTCGGCGTGCTCGGCCTCGTGCAGTTCGTGCCTGCGCTCGCCATGAGCTTTGTTGCGGGCGCCGTCGCCGATAGCTTCGACCGGCGTCGCGTCGTTCCGGCCGCCCAGTCTGGCGCGCTCGCCGCTGCTGACGGCCCTGGCGCCCGTCTTCCTCCCGCCCATCCAACGCACTGGCCGGGCGCTGCTGCTCTCGGTCGTCGCCTACGGGATCGCCACGATGGTCTTCGGGCTTTCGCGCTCATTCCCGCTGTCACTGGGCGCGTATGCCCTCATCGGCGCCGCAGACCAGGTGAGCGTCGTCATGCGCCAGACGACGATCCAGCTCGCCACACCAGACGAGCTACGCGGCCGGGTGAGCTCCGTGAACATGCTCTTCGTCGGCGCATCGAATCGGCTTGGCGCGGTCGAATCGGGGTTCGTCGCCGCCGCAACGAGTGCGACCTTCGCCGTCGTCAGCGGCGGCGCGGGCTGCCTCGCGGTGGTTGGCTTCGTCGGTGCGAAGATGCCCGCGCTTCGCGCCTATCGCATCCGCGACGGGGCTGCGGTGGCCAGTGGCGCCGCGATCGCAGCGGCGCCCGCTACCGACCCCCTGCCTGCTACCGATCAGTAGCGTCCGCCCAGCTTTGCGTGGTCCCAGCTGTAGATGTCGACCGGCTTGATGCGCACCGTTACGCGCTTCTGCGCCATCGGCATCACGGATTCCGGCGTCTCCGTCGGGATCGGCATCCCCTGGTACTTGCTTCCCACCAGGCTCATGATGCGGGATGTTGTGTCGACGTCGTCGATGATCTCGGCTTCGCCTTCGATGACCAGGCCCTTGAGCTCCGCGTACGTCTTCCCCGATTCCAGCATCACCGTGATTTTCGGGTCGCGCTTCAGGTTCATGATCTTCTGGCTCCTCCGGAAGGTCGTGAAATGCACCAGGCCG
>JALOAP010000258.1 GCA_023228745.1 Dehalococcoidia bacterium
CACCTTCCGGATCTCGTCAGGGTCTCTCTTGTCCAGGCGGATGAGTAGGTCGATGTGTTTCGCCCATTTCTGGAAATCGGGCTTTTTGGCTTTGGGGTCTCTGGCCTGGATGAGGGAAAAAAGGAGTTCGCTGATCTGCAGTTCCTGGGAGTTGGGACAATACTCTTTTTTTACTTTAGTTTTATTTAGTTTAGTTTGCGGATTAATCGTGTCAGATATGGGGGTCTCTAAGGGTTTCTTACGTAAGAAATCCGGCCTAACTGGTGTTTCTGACGTTCGATTACGGTAGGCATCCCTGATCCGGTCGACGAAGTTCTGGCACCAAATAACCCGCGATTCCCATAATTCGCGATCGATTGCGTCGAGCCTGGCCAGTAGGTCAAGGATTTCTCCGCAGATACTATCCGTCACGCGAGTTTTTGACGTAAGAAACTCCCATTCAGTAGCATCGTTCAGATTTATGCAATGCCCCTCTGCCCTCCCGAGCATCTCCAGGAGCTTAAACCAGAACGCGTAGCCGTCGTTTCCATACTTCTGCTCCAGGACGAACATCGTCTTTTTGTGATCGCAGTCATGTGGAAAATAATCAACGGTCTGCTTCTTTGGTCTCGCCACTTACCACCTCACCAAGATTTCCGTCCGGGGACTATCCAACCAGGCGTATGCCTTTAAGCCGGTGACGTATACGACCTGGGCATCATCGGCCCAGAGGATCCCGTTCGCGCAGTCCTTGACGAATTTAACAAGGTTATCGAGATCGGGCTTTTTCACATGGGGGAGCTGCCCGAAATCCTTTTTCCTCATGGTCTTCGGGACGGGCATGAAAAAGGCACAGTCGAGAAAGACGGCCGCGCCGGCCGCGATCGGCTGATGGCCGTTCAGCTGCGCCATGAGGAGCTGCATGAACTTCCCTTCCTCGGTCTCCTGGGCGTTGTACGTGCCGACGTACTTACCGCGGCGAAAGAACCGAGGCCGCTTCTTTGCAATCGGAGCGCCGGGTATCGTGAGCTTGATCTCGTTCACGGCCGCTCCATCGCCCACTGCTCGAAATCGCCAGGAGACCCCTGGATCATCCACTCCGTGTGCCACTTCGCCCGCAGGTCAAGCGGATCGCCTTTGATCCAGGTCAGGAAATCGGCAGCAGGCCTCCGGACCATCCAGAGGACGTGCAGCCTTGACCTCCGGTCCGCGGGATGCTCGCCGGCGCGCAGCAGCCACTCCGTCAGAACCACCGGTTTCTTGTTTTCCGACATGAAAAGCGAGGGCCCCTCGACGACCGTCGCCGTCGCCGCGGACTTAACTTTCTCGACGGTGTAGCCTATTTCGGTTTTAACCTTGAAGCCGTTCCCGTTCGGCTTTATTTCCACCGGGAAGGAAATCTTAAAGGCGTCCTCCGCGTGGAGGTACGCCCGGTTAATCTGGTTGAGATTCTCCCGGAGGAGTCCCTCGACCTGGTCCCTGATCATCGCGATCGTTTTCTCTCCAATTTTCATTTCAGCTCCTTTCTCGCCTTGCGCCTTTCCTCTCTCCAGATCTGGAAAATCCCGATGGCAAACGCAGTCCCAAGCATTCCGAGAACCATTCCGGCCAGAACTCCCATTTGGAATTTTGTCATTACGCCGCCTCCACTCCGTCGATCTCAATGAACCCCGGGACAGACATGAACACCTTTCCGTCCGCCAGCACGACCCGGATCGTGCAGGGAACGGTAAAAGGCTTCACGCTGCGGGTTACTTGGATTCTTTCCTGGGCGAGGATATCGAAATGCTCCTGCCCTGTAACGAGCGGGGACTGATCTTTGACTGAATATGTGCGGGTTTGGCCCTCTTGATCGGCGGGTCTCAGCCCCGGCCCAGATTTCCCTTCTGCTGCCGTTGCAACGGCTCCTGATTGCGCGGGGGGGGGCGGTGCGGGGTTTGTATCGGCCCCTTTCTTTTTGGGGCCGCTGTGCTGTTTTCCCTTGCCGGAGAATTTTTCCCGGCAGGCCTCCAGGACCGTCGGCACATTTGCCGGAATGACACCTGTTATCGCCGCTCCACACGATGCACAGAGCTCGCCATGCTCTCCCCTCTTCTGCACGGCCATGCCCTCGCGCTTGCAGTTCGCGCAGGTACCTACCTTTCTTGAATTTGCCATTTCTTCCTTCACCTCCTTTTCCGGTTGAATTCCTTTTTTCGCTTGCAGCTCCTCGATCTCTTTTTTCGTGAGCTGCCCCTCGACTTCATGACAGAAACAGACCGGCCTCCGGTTGTACTCCGAAAGCGGCTTATCGCAGATCAGGCAGAGGCGGCTCATTTCTCAATCATTCCTTTGGTGTGGGTTTCTCCGAGAAACCTCCGAGGAACCTCGCAACATTGTGCAGGTGACAAAGCAAAAAAATTACGAAAGAATCTTCAACACGTCGGCCAGGGGCCGGTCTTTGTACTCCTGGATAAGCAGGACTTTTTCGAGATCGCTCTTAAGTCCGGCAATGATGTATCGGTTGCAAAGTTCCGATCGGGAGATGTCCATGCGACGGGCGAAATCCGTCACAAAGTCCTCCAGGTCTTTTGAGCAGGCAAAGCTGAGCTTTCCGAGCCGCTTCCCCTCTGAGAGGAACTGGAACAGCGGGAGATTTGAAGTGTCGAAATTGAGTTTAGACATTATTCCTCCAGGCAAAAGAATGCCCCTCCGGAGGTCCCGGAAGGGTCTTAGGGGGAACGGCTGATGCTTCGTACATCGTCATTCGTATCAGACCAGATAAGAAGAAAGTACCAGATTAAGAGCGTGAAAAAGCGAATGAAACTATGCCGTTTTTATGGTAAAAAGCGGGGAAGAGTCAGATATTTTGAGACGGGCAATCTCAAGGGGACATCTTCGTCCTCCCCGCGCTTTTTGGTAGCGGGGGCCGGAATCGAACCGGCCTGGTAGGGCTTATGAGACCCTTGAGTTACCACTACTCAACCCCGCGATAGGTACTGAGAGCATGGACATAATGTTTTCCGCCATACTCGTTACTTGCGGCTCCCTGGGATGCTCGTTCATGGTCGAGCATCTGCATGAGAGCGGTAGAAACGATGCCGTGGCCTGGATTCTCCTGGCCATGTGGGCCGCTTTCATTCTCGGCCTGTATACAACCAAGTAAGGGGGTCTACCCCTGGTAAATATCAGGACGAAGCTGCTCTTTCGGAATGCCCCAAACCCTTTCAATTTGCATCGAAAGCTTTGGCGATGGCTTCCGGTAGCCGCAAATGATCTGAGAAATATAACCCTCAGATACAGCAGGGTCCTGAAGCTTTTTGGCAAAGTCCTCGGTCTTTAGTTTGTGGTCTATCAGGAATTTCTTTATCGGATGCATGGCAATCTATTAGCATAGTGCGAACGGGCTGTCAATGGAAAATGCGAATCAAACCGAGTTCTCGATCCAAGAAGTGATACAGTCCGCCATAAATCAGTACAGGGCGGAAGGGAAAACCCAAAAAGAATTGGCCAAATTCTTAGGAATAAAGCCCGGTTACCTGAGCGACTTAAAAAACGGAAAACGTGTCGGACAAAGAAAAGCCCTTGAAATTGCAGACAAGTTAGGCATCAAAGACATTTCAGCTTTTTATGGGAAAGGTGACGCAGGACACGTTTTTGAGATCGGAAAAGGTGTAGCTTTCAGGTGTAAAACAGAGAACCTTGGTATCCATGAGGCCATTGAGGATATATTGATTCGCGATGAAGGGGATGCTCGAACGGCACTCCAGGTGTGGATAAAGGGGATTCTGATGTTCAAGGAACACACCGAAATGCTTAAAGAGATCAGGGCGATCCGAAAGATGATGGAAGAGGATCGGAAAACGCGAAAACAGGACTCCGGCGCAGTCGAAAGTTAGGGGATGGGAGTCGCGGCCTCTGCGTCGGAGAAGAAATTTTAAAGGGCCACGCGTTAGGTTGTAAGGTCTACCAATTCCCGTTTCGAGAAAGGATAATCGTAAGGAACCAACAAAGTTAGCACCTGGCGTCCGCTTCATCGAACCGCCTTCGGGCGGTTTTTTATTGCCTGCCCTGTTCGCGTAACGCGAAAATTATACTTGACAGCGTTCGCACAATGTGAAATATAGTACCCCGAAAGCAACAAACCCCCAGGGCTCAGCCACAACGCCCGACGAAGGACGGCCCTGATCCCGACCATGGCATCAGGCACGATCTGGAGGGCGGATAGGCCAGACGAACCGTACAGAGGCGGGACCAGGACCCAAATCCGGGGCGGGGTGGTAGGGGTTGAGAGGTCATAAGGGAGGGAGTCATGAACAACGTCATCAAACGCGAGAACGTCCGGCTCATGCAACCGGCAACCCCTCACCCGGTCAAGTCGGCTCTCGGCGGCAACCTCCGGATGCTCTGTCAGGCCGTCGCCCACTCCCGCGGGATGGCGGTCGTCTATTCGGTCCTCATCGGAGATTACGAGATACCGGACCTCGCCCAGGGGGAAGCCGAGAGGATTTACGGCCGGGTGAAAAGCGCGGCGGAAGGAAAGGCGTGATGATCGAGCGCATTATCGATTGGGTTTGCCTTATTCTCGCCGCGGCATCGGCCCTTTACGTGCTCGACTTCACGGCGGCAATCATCGCAAGGAGGATCGTCTATGGATTTTAACGCCGCATGTCGCCTCCACGAGGCGCGGCGCATCCTCGGCGATAGAAATCTCGCGTGGCAGGAAAAACTCGGGGCGTTCAGGCAGCGGTTAATTGAGATAGCGAAAAAGGCAGACAAGATTGAAAGGAGTTGAGGCAGTGAAAATTACGCTGGGCTGGTTAACGGAAAAAGGCGCCTGCCAGGACGCGGTTAAGCGATTCGAGGAGACCTACGGACAAGGGGGCGCGGAATACCAGGACATCCTCGACGCCCTGGGAAAAGAGAATAACGCGGCGTGGGCGTCCTGGCTCATTAACCGGGCCGGGCGGACCGATGCGGTTCTGGAAGTCGAGGGGGACCTCGTTTGTGAAACGAGCATTTTCTTCGCCGGCTTTATCAAAGTAACCGGCCGCATAGCTGCCAAGGGCATCAAGGCCGGTGGGGGCATCGAGGCCGGGGGGGGCATCGAGGCCGGTGAGGGCATCGAG
>JALOAP010000259.1 GCA_023228745.1 Dehalococcoidia bacterium
CCCGTGTACTGCCGTGCGCCTCAATTCTCGATGTGGCTCGCAGGCGGCTCGCGGGGTGGTGGACCAATTGGACGTGGGCGTACTCCTGGGGGTGATGGCGCTCGCCGCTGCGGCGGCACTCACGCAATCACTGAGCGGGTTCGGGTTCTCGCTCTTCATCGTGCCGCTGCTCATCCCGCTCGTTGGGGCGAAAGAGGCCGTGGTCCTGGCGAACATGCTGGGGGCGTTCGTCAACCTGATCACGCTGACGCGGATGCGGGCCTATGTGGACTGGGCGCTCGGCGGAACGCTGCTCGGCGGGGCGGTGCTGGGCATGCCCCTTGGTGTCGCGGTGCTGACGCTGGCTAACCCGGACCTATTGCAGGTGCTCATCGCGCTCACCGTGCTGGCATCGACCGTCGCGCTCTGGCGCGGGGTGCAGCTGCACTCCATCGGGTATGCCGGGAATGTTGGAGCTGGCTTCGTGAGCGGCATACTGAGCACGAGCACCAGCATGTGGGGCCCACCGGTAGTGCTCTACCTCCAGGGGCAAGGGGTACCGCCGGTGCCCTTTCGCGCGACGCTGGGCGCATATTTCCTGGCGAGTGCCACACTGGCATCAGTACTCTTCGCAATCAGCGGGCGGATAGCAGGTTCGACGCTCATCTTCACCGCTGCCGGGCTGCCAGCGATAGTTGCCGGTTGGCTGGGCGGCTACGCAGTTGCGAACCGGGTGGATGACGCGACGTTCCGCCGGATTGTCATCACGGTGCTGATAACGACTTCACTGGTGGCACTCGTCACACCGCTTGTTCGGGTCACCGGGCTTCGCTGACCCCTCAGGCTTTCGCGGCATGTCAACCGCCGGTAGGGTACGGACCACCAGCGAAGTGTGGGCAAGGAGGGCTGCGATGGCACGGCGAAGCTTCTGGGCATGGGGCTTAGAGACGGATGAGCCGAGCGAGGAGGAGCGGGCGCAGGCCGCGGGACGGCTCGCGAAGCGGTTCGGCGTGGCACTGGAGCCACCACCTATCCCGCGCATGGAGGACCTGGACCTCCGGGCGCCCCGTGTCGTTGTGCCTGGTGCCCTCGCGGCCTTCTGTGAGACCGATACGCACAGCCGCGCAGCGCACGCTTATGGGAAGAGCTTTCGCGATGTCGTGCGGGCATTCAACCGCGAGTTCCCGAACCCGCCGGATGTCGTCGCCCGGCCGCGAAACGAAGACGAAGTACGGGCAACTCTTGAGTGGTGCTCAGACAGCGGCTACGTGGCAATTCCGTACGGCGGCGGGTCATCCGTGGTCGGAGGGGTCGAACCCCCAGGAGAGTCGCGCGGGATTGTAACGATCGACCTCGGTGAGCTCGATCGCGTGCTGGAGGTAGATGCGACGTCACGGGCAGCGCGCATCCAGGCGGGCGTGCTGGGGCCAGCGCTGGAGGCCCAGCTTCGACCATATGGCGTCACGCTCCGGCACTTTCCGCAGAGCTTCGAATACTCAACGCTGGGCGGCTGGATTGTTACCAGGTCCGGCGGGCACTACGCGACGAACCACACGCACATCGACGACTTCGTGGAGTCGGTGCGCATGTTGACGCCGCGTGGGCCGTGGGAGTCGCGGCGGCTGCCGGGTTCCGGCGCGGGACCGAGTCCCGACCGGCTGGTGCTCGGCAGCGAAGGAATCCTCGGGATTGTGACCGAGGCGTGGATGCGGATACAGGCCCGGCCACGCTTTCGCGCGTCTGCCGGCGTGGTGTTCCCTTCATTCGAGGCAGCAGCGGAGGGCGCACGGCAGGTGGCGCAGGCGAAGCTCTGGCCCGCGAACTGCCGTGTGCTCGACCCGGGCGAGGCGGCGGCAGCAGCCGGGCTCGACGGCACGCAGGCCCTGCTCATCCTGGGGTTCGAAAGCGCCGACGTGCCTCAGGACTCGTTCGTCCGGGCGGCGGTCGAGATCGCACGCGGCGCAGGTGGGCGAATTGACGACGCCGACATCAAGATCGGCGATGACCGGGACGACTCTGAGGCGGGCCGCCAGGGAGCGGTCGGCGCCTGGCGGAACTCGTTCATCCGTGCGCCATACCAGCGGAACCTGACCGTGGGGCTTGGGCTCATCGGCGACACCTTCGAGACGGCGATCACGTGGGACCGGTGGCCGGAGTTCGACGCAACGGTGCGGGCAGCAGTCTCGCGGGCGCTGGAAGAGGTGTGCGGTGGCGGGACCGTGACCTGCCGGTTCACGCACGTCTACCCCGACGGGCCAGCGCCGTACTACACGTTCCAAGGGCTGGGCCGCCGCGGCGCTGAACTGGAGCAGTGGGCCACCATCAAGCGCGCCGCGTCGGACGCAGTTATGGCTGGAGGCGGCACCATCACGCACCATCACGCGGTCGGCCGCGACCACCGGCCGTGGTACGACGCGCAGCGCCCCAGGCTCTTTGCCGAGGCGCTGCGCGCTGTGAAACGGGAAGTGGACCCCAAGGGAGTGTTGAACCCCGGGGTGCTCATCGACCCCTGAGGCGACGCCGATTAGGGCAATGGGCGCCAGCTCGTGCCGTTATCGAGCCGGACAAAGTGCCCGAGGCCCGGCGCCGGGAGGTGGCTCGCTCCCACAAGCGGCGCATCGTTCGCAAGGCGTTCGAGCAGCTTCGTGCGGGTCTCGCGAGCGATCTCATGATCCCAGTCGAAGCTGTTCTCCATCTGCGGATCTTCGGTATCGGCGGGGGAAATGACGACGTCGCCGAGGATGAAGCCCCGTTCGGTGCCAGAAGCGATGGCGACACTTGTGTGCCCCGGAGTGTGCCCGGGTGTAGGCACAGCGGTCAGCGAGGGGGAGAAGGTGTGTTCGCCCGAGATAAGCTCCAGGCGGCCGAGTTCCTGCAGCGGCTGAACGTCACGAGTGAACGAGTCGGGTTGCGGGGTTTCACTGCTGTAGTGGTCCCAATCGGCCTTCGGAACGAGGTAGGTGGCATTGGCGAAGAGCGGCTTCCCCGATGCACGATCGAAGTTCCAGCCCGTGTGGTCGCCATGGAGGTGGGTGAAGGTGACAGCGGTGATGTCGGCGGGGGCGATGCCGGTCTCAGCGAGCTCGGCGAGGAGGCGGCCATTGTTCTCAGGGCCCCAGCCGGTGTCGACAAGGAGGAGCGTGTTGCCGTCGCGAAGCAAGAAGGAGCCAAAGTTGAGCGCGACCCCACCGTCGGGCTGGAAGTAATGTGCGAAGCGGGAGAGGTCGGTGGCTTTCGGATAAACGGCGGTGGCGGGATAGGGAATGACGTTGTCGACCAGCGCGAAGACATCGACATTTCCCACCTGTACATGACGCATGAGCGAACCTCCGGGTATCGCCGGTGTGGCGGATTCCCCTGATTCCTACCCTGCGCCGGAGGGATCGGCAAGAGGCTCCTCATCAGATGCTGCGTGACGCAATCGATAGGAGCAGTAATTGTCACCAGCAGGACGGTGGGAAACGCGCTCGATGTGGAAGCCGGGGAGCGACTCGCGCATGCAGGCGAGTTCCGCTTCGCAGAGTTCCTGGTGGCGGCTCGCGACATCGTAGATCGGGCAGTGGAGGCTATCGATCCGCCAGCCATCCTCTTCGGGTTCGAGCGAGGGGAGGTGGCCGTACTCTTCAGCAGCGGCGACGAACTCGTCAAGGCGCTCCTTGCCGGTGGTGTTCCGGAGGCGCTCGGCCATACGTTGGTGCTGTATCTCAGCGAGGCGAGCGAGGAAGCGGGCGCGAACCTCCTGGTCCTCGTCACCCAGGGCGGTAAGGATGGCGTTGGCCACCTGGCTGGACTGCTGGGGGAACAGCGATTCGCCGCGCGGAGTGAGCGAGTAGACGTGGCGGGGGCGGCCCGGGCCGTGCCGCTCTTCCTCGTAATCCAGCAGGCCCTGCAGGGCGAGCGCGGTGAGGTGTTGGCGGACGGCTCCTACGGACAAGTAGCACTCCTCCGCCAGGAGATCGGCAGTGGCTCGCTGACGCCGCTTGAGGGCGACGAGGAGCATCTGCCGCGTTGGGGTGAGTAACTTCAGGCCGAAAATGGGGGACATTCGTTAGACCATGAGCCAGCTACCGTCCGATAGCTACTTTCGATCAAGTTGTGATGGAGATTATCTTTCAAGATCTCTTACAATACAAGGTTGTCACCATGACTGGTCGGATATCCCGTGTTTCTAATAGTTCGGGAGACGATGCAATCAATAGACTTCTTCTGAAAGCCAAGCGCCTTATGATTACTATGCTGAGCTTCGCGTTGCGGTCTTCCTATGCGGATCACTGCCGGGCGTAATACTCCCTACGATAGACACGGTGAATACCAAGTTACCCGGCAACCCCGCCAGTTTGCACAGAGTTTTCTCGGTTTCCCTATACCAGTGGAAACACCGATGCACTTCCACTACCGGTTGGGCAACACTCCGTCCAGCAGGCGGAGGAGGACGAGCCATGCGGGAACCTACGATCGAGCGGACGGCTGTTCTGGGCGCATGCGAACTGCCGTGGCAGTCCGAGGTTATCTCCTCGGCCCTCGAAGGTATTCTCACGGTCGCGGAAGATGGGCGGCTCCTGTCGATGAACCGCGCGGCGGAGCGCTTGCTGGGGGTTCGGTGGGCGGATGTTGCGGGCAAGCCAATCGAGACGTTTATCCCCAAGCGCTACCACGCCATGCACCGCGATTTCGTCGCTCTGTTCCTGGCGTCAGGACTCCGCGCCCGGGAGATGACTGCTCGGAACCCGGTGGATGTCCGGCGAGCTGACGGCACCGAGTTCGTGGCCGAGGTCTCACTGGTCCGCATCAGCATTTCCGGTAAGCCGGCGGCCGGCTGCATTATTCGTGATATCAGCGAGCGGCGGCGGGCGAACCAACAGCTCCGGCTCCAGGCACAGCTGCTCGAACAGTCTCGCGCGGCTGCCGTCGCCTTCGATTCCCACGGCAAGGTGACCTACTGGAACGGCGCGGCGGAGCAGCTTTACGGGTGCTCCCGCGAAGAGGCGCTCGGGAAGACGGTACGGGAATTGGGTGTCGTTGAAGTCCCACCCGAAGTGCAGGTCGCGATTCGCGAGGCGATCAACAACGACCAGGAGTGGGAAGGCGACCTCCGTAC
>JALOAP010000260.1 GCA_023228745.1 Dehalococcoidia bacterium
GCCACCGGTGGCGAACGTCCAGGGGCGCTACCTCTGGCTCGGGCAGCACCGCGGAGCGTTCGGGATGCCCAAAGGCTTCTCCTTCTTCGTCTGGCCACACAGCATCCGCGGGCTGAACGAGCGCGACGTGCTTGCGCCCCTGCGAGAACGGCTGCGGGCCACATCTTCGGACGGGAACGAGATGCTCGACAACGCCCTCGACACCCTGCGCTCGCTTGAGCTCACAGCGATCGCGAACGCAATTGTTGGGGTCGATGGCTGGGGCACGCTCTGGGCTCGCGCGAACGCAGCGAGCTAATTGGCTGCTGGCCGATAGCTGTTGGCTGTTAGCGGCGCGGGGCCTCGCCCGAACCGTGCGACGCGCTACTGTTAGGCCGTGAACAACGTGCTCGCCCGCCCGATCGTGGCGGTCACCATTCTTGCCCTGCTCGCCTTCATCCCATTTCTCCTCGTGCGGGGTTGTGATTTCGACCGGCCCGACCAGGTGCGCATCGATGGCTCGTCGACGGTCTACCCCATCGGCCAGGCACTCGCCGAAGAGTTCGCCCACGGGCGGCGCGTGCAGGTGAAGGTGGGCATCTCAGGGACGGGTGGCGGGTTCGAAAAGTTCTGCCGGGGCGACATCGATATCGCCGCTGCCTCACGCGAGATCAAGGACTCGGAGACCGCAACGTGCGCCAGGCGCGGGGTAGAAGACATCGTGGAGTTCCCGGTCGCCATCGACGCCCTCACGGTGCTGGTGAGCCAGCAAAACACCTTCCTCCAGTGCCTTACGGTCGACGAACTGGCGAATGTGTTTCGCGCCGGCGGCGCTCAGCGCTGGAGCGACGTGCGCCCGGAATGGCCAGACCAGCGCATCAACGTGTATCACCCGGGCGCCGACTCCGGGACGTTCGACTACTTCGTCGAAGCGGTGCTCGATGTGGCCGGCGAAGGGTATTCGCACCGGACCGATGGCAACGCCTCCGAAGACGACAACATCATTGCCGTCGGTGTGCGCGAGGACGCGTATGGCATTGCGTATCTCGGCTTCGCCTACTACCGGGAGGCCGGGGAGAAGGTGCGCGCGGTAGCGATCGACAACGGCGCGGGTTGTGTGCTGCCGACGGTGGAGACCGCGGTCTCGGGGGAATACGAACCGCTTTCGCGCACGCTCTACGTCTACACGAGCGAGCAGCGGCTGCGGGAGGAGGAGACGCTGCGCGAGTTCTTCCGGTTCGCCTACGACGAGCTGCAGGAGGTGATCGAAGAAACGGGGTACATCAACCTCCCGCCCGGCGCACTTGCAGACGCGCGCGAGAAGCTCGCACAGGTAACTCCGGGCGAACCGGCGGAGTAGTTCTTGCCCTCGCTGCAGTTCCCTGCTTCGCTAGAGCCGTGAACGATACGTCGGCCCCCGATCGCTCCACGCCACGCGGCGATGCCGGGTACGAATCACCGTACCCCTACGTCGAGCGCCTGCAGGAGAAGATGGACGAGCGCATCGCGCGGCGCGTCCCTGTGAAGGGCCGGTTCTGCGGCTTCTGCTACGCGCGGCTGCGGGAAGCCGACACCACCTGCCCGTTCTGTGCCCACGACATCGACCGGGTGGGGACGGTGCAAGAGATCCCACAGGATGTGCTGCGCGCCTACCATGCGAAGCAGAAGATCGAAGCGCGCTGGGTCCACAGCGGGGCCTTCGTGGGCCTGCTGGTGGCGATGGCGCTCTTTCTCTGGCTCGTGGTGTTCGTGCCGGGCTGGCTGGGGCACCCGGCGATTGCGTTTGCGGTGCTCATCGGCGGGGGGTACGTACTCGCCCAGCTCTTCGGCCCGATCTTCGCGGGACAGATCGGCTACCGGCGCGGCGCGCGCAAGCGCGACCAGCTCTGGTCGGAGCACCTCGCCCGCCGGGATGGGACGAGCACGCGCTAACCGCCTGCTCCCGACCTCGCCCCGCACAAAGCTATAGCGAATCGATAACTGGCCGGATGGGCAGCTTTCGGTCAACGGAAAGACCCGTAGAATGCCGACTCACCTCCACTGGCCCCACAAGGAGAGCTTCTTGGCCGTCACCTGGGAAACAACAACGCTGCCAAACGGACTGCGCATCGTGACTACGCCGATCCCGACCACGCAGGCCGCGTCGGTCAACCTGTTCGTCGGCGTTGGATCACGCTCCGAACCGCAGCGGCTTAATGGCATTACGCATTTCCTCGAGCACATGGTGTTCAAGGGCACCGAACGCCGTCCCGATGCCGTGATGATCGCGGAAGAGATCGAGGGCGCGGGCGGGACCCTCAACGCCTATACCAACAAAGAGTTCACCTGCTACTGGAACATCGTCCCTTTTGACCGGCTGGCGACGGCGCTCGATGTCACCGCCGATATGCTCCTCAATTCGAAGCTGGAGCAAGAGGAGATCGATCGCGAACGGACGGTGGTGCAGCAGGAACTGAAGCGCAACCACGACAACCCGGGCGCGTGGGCCGGGCGCCTCATCGGTACCGCTGTCTATGGTCCCCAGCCACCGGGCTGGGATGTGGGCGGCACCATCGAGCTTGTGCAGGAGATGCAGCGCCCGGACTTCATCGACCACATTGGGCAGTGGTACCACCCGTCGAACATGGTGCTGAGCGTTGCGGGAAACGTAACGCACGCCCAGGTGCTGAAACTCGCCGAACCCCTGTTTCGGGATGTGCCGCAGGGAGACATCCCGGACGTCCGGCCGTACGACCCGGACACCCAGGGGCCAACGGTGGCGATCGACTCCCGTCAGATCGACCAGTGCAGCCTCTACCTGGGAATGCCCATCTTTGGGCGAAGCGACCCGGACCGGTTCGCGCTACGCATCATGAACGACATCCTGGGTGCGGGTATGTCGTCCCGGCTCTTCCGCGAAGTGCGCGAACGGCGCGGCCTCGCCTATTCAGTCGCCTCTGGCTATGGCTTCCTTTCGGATGCGGGAGTGTTCACCATCTCCGCCGGGGTCAACCGCGACAAGCTGGCCGAGACGATCCGTGTCTGCCTCGAAGAAGCGACGCGTCTCTGCACAGAGGACGTGCCGGCCGATGAACTTCGGAAAGCGAAGGACCACTCGATCGGGCGCTTCCGCCTGTCGCTCGAAACCGCCCATTCGCTGGGCCAGCGCCACGGCGAGCTGATGATCACGCGTGGCGAAATCGAGACCATCGAGAGCGTCGTGGAGCAGATCGAGGCGATCACGGCTGAGCAGGTGCAGGCGGTCGCCAAGCGGATCATGGTTGGCGGGCGCGTCCACTGTGCCGCAGTCGGCCCGAACCTGGACGAGGACGAGATCGCGAACGCGCTGGCGCTGTAGGCCGCTAGGCGAGTGCCGCTAACACGGACTGGAGGTCGCCGACGAGCAGTGCCGGCACCGCCAGCCGCAGCCCGGGGAATTGACGGCTCTCGATCATGCCGTGCTCGTCCGGGTCCAGCGTGGTGTATTCGCCGTCTTCAAGCACGAACCAGTCGAGCTTGTTCTCGTACTGCTGCCAGACGACGTATTCGCGCACACCACCGCGGCGGTACGCGTCCTTCTTCACGTGCATGTCGTAGCTATAGCTGCTCGCTGCGATCTCCACGACGAGCTCGGGCGGCCCCTCGACACAGTCATCGACGGCGACCACCGACGTGCCGCGTTCGAGACGGCGCAAGAGGACATCGGGCTGCAAATCGTTCGGCCCGGGAAGCCGAACGGTCGCGTTGTCCAGTGCCTCCACGCCGGGACGCGAGGCCGCATAGGTTCCGATCCAGGTGGAGATTGCCAGGTGTGGGCGAGCATGCTGCCGCGAGACCGTCACGTCGAGATACACCACGCGATCGATGAGCTCCGCGTTCTTGATTTCGGGGTGCAGGCTCCAGATGCGCTCGAACTCGTCGCGAGAGAGGATGTCCCCTGATCGCAGTGGCGGTAGCTTTTCGCCTGGCCGAAGTCTCGTCGCCTGTGCCATGCGCCAATCCTACCATCGGGGTGGCCGCGAACGGTGGCGGAGGCGGTGGTACAGTCGCCTCCATGCCCGCTGACTTCGTCACCGAACTCCGCCAGGCGTTTTCTGGCGCCTACAACGAACCCCCGGCCGTGGTGGTGCGTGCCCCCGGCCGTGTAAACCTTATCGGCGAACACACGGACTACTCCCACCTGCCGGTACTGCCCATTGCAATTGACCGTGCGCTGTACATCGCCGCTGCTCCCTCCGCTGAGCCCGTCGTCGAGGTGCGTTCGGCGCAGTTCGAACCATCGGCGGTGCTCACCCGTGACGGTCCTGCGCGCCGCGAGACCGGCTGGCACGGGTACGTCGCGGGCGTGCTCAACGAGCTCCGGGACGTGGCGTCCGGCCGGGGAGCACGCGTCTTCATCACGGGCGACCTGCCGCCGGCCAGCGGCCTCAGTTCTTCTTCGGCCCTGAGCGTGGGGCTGATGGCGGCGCTGAACGGCGCCTGGGAAGGCGGTCTCGAAGCCCCCATCATCGCTCACCGTGCCGCGGCCGCGGAGCGCCACGTCGGGGTCGAAACGGGCGGCATGGACCAGACCGTCATCACGTTCGCCGTGCCGGGGGCGGCGTTGCGCATCGATTTCGAGCCGTTCGCCATTCGCCCGGTCCCACTTCCCGAGGGACTGGCCGTGGTCGTCGCCAGTTCGGGCGAGGATGCGCCAAAGGGGGGAGCAGCCCGCGACGCGTACAACGAGCGCGTTGTCGGCGCCCGCCTCGCCGCGGCAATGCTGTCGGAACAGATCGGCTTCGAGCCGGGGAATCCACCGCGCCTCCGCGATGTTTGGGGGGCCGATGCGGTTGAGATCCTCGTCGACGACCTCCCCGAGAAGATCTCAGTTCGGGAAGTGACCCGCAGCGTGGGGATCGATGCGGGCGTGCTGGCTCGCTTCGACTCGGGGGCGATCGACACGGCGCTCCGCGTACCGACCCGGCGGCCGGCGCGTCACATCCTTTCGGAGGCCGACCGCGTCGAAGCAGCCGAAGCCGCGCTGACGGACGGCGATATCGAGGCTTTCGGCCGCTTGCTGAACGAATCACACGAGAGCCTGCGGAACGATTTCAAGTGCAG
>JALOAP010000261.1 GCA_023228745.1 Dehalococcoidia bacterium
CCATGACCGACCACGTGCTCTGGTCCGCCGCGCTCCTTCGTCCAGCGGTCCCGCCCTGGTGGATCGTCGCCGGGCTGTCGCTCTGGAGCGCCGTGGCCCTGGGCACGACCATCGGCTCGCTCGGCATCTTCGTCGAGCCGATACGGCAGGAATTCGGCTGGACGGGCGAGCAGATCGGCCGCGCTCTGACAGCCTTCGTTCTGGCCATGGCCCTGATCATGCCGGCCGTCGGTCTGCTGACCGACCGCATCGGCGCCCGCCTCGTCATGGCAGGTGGCGTGGCGGTCATCGGCGTGAGCTATCTTATGGCGGGTTGGAGCCAGACGCTGGCGATGCTCGTCGCCGCACTCGCCGCTCTGGCGCTCGTGCCGGCGCTGCTGCTCGCGCGCCGGCCCCCGGGAAGGTGAGATCGATCGGTGCCATTTGGCACTGGTGACCTGCCTGGCCGCCTGCCTAGGCTTAGCCGCGGTCGTCCCTGGGAGTTGCAGATCATGTATTCCGCGAGTGGGGTTCCATGCCCAGGCGATCGCATGGTCCGAGCCGGCAAACTGCGGTATCGGCCTCTCGTGTGAATTTTGAGCCGGATACGGACAATGGACGATCGAGCACTGTACAGGACCGGTCGGATCGGGCTGGAACACGTCGGCTGGCTGAAAGCGATGGACGGGGCGAGCCTCCCTCGGTATCCGAGCCTGGAGGGCGACCTCTCGACCGACGTCGCCGTCGTGGGCGGCGGCCTGCTCGGCACTTCGCTGGCCTTG
Source organism: Dehalococcoidia bacterium (assembly GCA_023228745.1). Classification (GTDB taxonomy): domain Bacteria; phylum Chloroflexota; class Dehalococcoidia; order Tepidiformales; family Tepidiformaceae; genus JALOAP01. Next base: position 762 of record JALOAP010000261.1, read on the forward strand.
CACCTGGCCGAGCGCGGCGTGGGCGTCGTGCTGCTCGAAGCACGGCAAATCGGTTTCGGCGCCTCGGGACGCAATGCGGGGCACGTGGCGACTCACGTCGAGGGCATGAGACTGCCTCCGGGAATCAAGCGTCTCCCGGAGGGCGGCGCTCGCTACATGGAGCTCGTGCGCAGCGGGCCCGCGGCGGTCGACCAGATCGTCAGGCGCTTCGACATCGCCTGCAATTACACGGCCAACGGCCATCTCATACTGACCAACCGCGGGGACGACCTCCGCCACCTGGAGACCGAGCAGCGCTACTGGGATTCTCAGGGCATTACGATGGTGCTTCTGGATGCTGCGGCGACCGAGGCGGCCATGGGTTCGTTGCGCTTCAAGGCAGCACTCCACCAGCGCTCGGGCGGCCGCATCAACCCCTACGCCTATACCAATGGCCTGGCTTCGGCCGCTGCGAGCGTCGGCGCAAGGATCTTCACGCACTCCGCCGTCACCAGCGTGCGACAACGCGGCGAGCGCTGGGTCGTCGCGACTGGCAGTGGCAACGTGCTCGCGCATCGAGTCATCGCCTGCACCAATGCCTACGTCACCGAGGCCATCCCGGCGATGACCCGGGCGTTCTACCCGGGCATTCCTGCGATCGTCAGTTTCAAGCCCGTGGCGGCATCTCTGGCCGACGCGCTGGTGCCTTCGGGCGCGACGCTGAGTCAGCTCGGGCTCCCCGCCGCTGTGCAGAAGGACGTCACCGGCAGGTTCTACTTCGCAAGCATACCGCCTCTGGGTCGCGCCGCTCGCTCCGAGCCCTTTGCCCGGACGCTGGGCACCTGGCTGCGCAAGACCTTCCCACAGCTCGCCTCCGTGCCCCTCGAAGTCGAGGCCTACTGGAGCGGCAGAACCGCGAACACTCTCGATGCCCTGCCCCGCATCCATGGGATCGGACCCGGCTTCCTCGCCCCCATCGCCTGCAATGGACTCGGAATCACCACCTGCACGCAGTTCGGCCGGGTGCTCGCCGAGGCGATTCATCGCGATCGCTACGACGAGCTGCCGACCCGCGTGACGCCTCCCGGGCGTTATCCGCTTCGGTCTCTCTACGATCCGGCGGTCGGCCTCATGGTTTCCGGCATGCGCCTTCGCGGACGGATGCGAGGCGCGCTGGACTGAGGTGCGTTCGGGACGTAGAGTCGGAGGTTCAAATATGTCTCCGGAATAAAATGCCACCCATCAATCAGGAAGCGCACCACTGTTGTAGCTAAGGTTTTTCGGCTTCTGGGCACTTCCTCGGAAGCGCCGATTCTCGGGATCCGTGCCACTTCTGTGCCACCGCCCGAAGGCCGGTGTAAACCCGCCGCCTACACGCGACTCCAGCCTCAGGAGTCCGCATGGCCACATTCGAGAATCGCTCCCGCTTCACTGTCGCCGTCACGCGCCGGCCGGAGCTCACGAGAACCTTCCCGTTCAATCACGAGCAGCGCGCTCGCGCTTTCCTCGAGGAACTCCGCCGCGCCGGCTATGCGCCGAAGCTCACCCAGGGCGATGAGGCCTGGTGCGTGCGAGTGGGGCATGGCCGCATGCCGCCAGTGCTTCACCGAATTCTCCTTCGAGGCGGCAAACGCCCGCGCCCGGGAAATCGAGGGCCAGCGTCAGCGCGGCCTGCTCATCGACTACACGGCCGCCCGGCGCGTGACGCTGGCCGAACTCCTGCAGCGCTACATCGACGAGAAGTGCCCGCACCACAAGGGGTGCGAGGTTGAGCGGTACACGCTCGGCGGCTTCTCGACGACGCCTACGCCGAGGCCGAGCGCCCTCGCCCACTGGGTGCCGATCCGCAGGCCCGTGTCCGCAAGCTTCCACCGCGTCGCAAGCCGCGTCTGGGCTTGGAATGGCTCCTCAAGCCGTTTGCCGATGTGGTGCCGAAGGACATCGAGCGCTACGTTGCCGATCGTCTTGAGCAGGAGTATGCCCCGGCGACCGTCGACCGGGAACTCGACCTTCTCTCCCAGGTCGTCCATTGGGCCATCAAGACGCTGCGCATCCATATCGCGGTCTCACCCATGCTGGGCGTGCGGCGGCCGCGATACTTCAACGAACGCAACCGACGCCTGACGGGAAACGAGGAGGCTCGGCTGATGGCAGCGGCACGCGAGCAGGATCGGCGCCTCGCGTACGAGGCGGCCGTGGAAACGGTCCTGGGGCTCAGCGAATAGTGAATTGTTCAGGATCCGCGTTCCTTCGCGACTCTTGCCCAAGCAACCCGTACATTGATCGTCCACGTTCACATCCGCGACATGTCGTCTCGCCATGCACATCACGGTCCGCATGACCAGGTGCATCATGACCAGCATGATCAAGCATGCGAGCTGACTTCGAGGCCTTAACGATTGAGCAGCGCCGCGGCGAGTTCCCCGCATTGATCAACCACCGCATCCCAATCGTTCCAAGGCTGGGTGATGCCCTTGTACTCGGAGAGATCCACTTCCGTCAGATCATATGGCTCGGGAGACGACAGACGAACGATAACCGCGACCAATACGTCGGTGCCGTCCGCAGATACGTTCGCATACAGCTCATTGATGCGCTCGAGCGCCGAGGTGCTCTTCGGAATTCCGAGATGATGAGACAGCGCCGCGACATCCAGGTAGTCACGCGTGGCATTGCGATCGACAGTAAGGAACGCCTTAATGCGCAGCATTTCCTGGACAGTCGGCACTCGAACCCGGCCGCCGCGCCCGACGCGCACCTCGATGGTCTCGAGCGGTGCCGAACGGCGGAGATTGCGGAGCCCCGCGCCGATACGCTCGACTTCGCCCAGCACCAGTCGCCCACGCACGCGACGCCGCGTGCGCCAGCCGACAATTGACTCGAGCGCCCGGAGCGCCTCGTCGTAGTTCTTTGCAAGATCGTGGACAACATGATCGTGGTCCACCGAGAATCGGTGGCGCGCGTGTAGCGCGGCGGCAGTCCCTCCGACCAACACGGCTCCCGGCACTTGCGTCTGCAGCCGCGCTGCGTGCGCGAGAAGCGTCTCCCAGTCCGGTACTTCGGCACCCGTGCTCATCGCCGCACGGGCTGCTTGCGAACCAGCTTGGGAAGGATTGCCGCAAAGGCGCGCGCGCGTTCGTCGTGCCTGGCAAGCACTTGCGTGACCTCTCGCACGCGCCGTGCGATGCGACCGCTCCCGTCGGCACGCATGGCGCGCACGAGTGCCCGCCATGCCTGCGTATCACCGCGGGTGATGATGTCATCGATCGCCGCCTTGGTCAGTGCGCGGCCGGCGCGCTCGGTGAGATGCCTATGGGCGAGGATCGGCCGATCGAGTTCGAGCGGACGCGCCTCGAGGACCAGGTCCACGGCTGCGCAGATCCGCCCCACCTTTTCGAGCCCCAGTTCGGCGAGCGTACCGGCCTCCAGTGCGGCAAGCGTAGAGCGACCCACTCGCGCTTCCGCGGCTAGCTCGGAAAGCGTAAGCGCCTTGGCGCGCCGTCGCTCGGCGATTAGTTGGCCGATGGCTTTTAGATTCACGAGTCCAATATACGAGACCTGAGCGCCGAAAGTCCAATATACTGGATTATCCGGCGGGCGACTGCAGGTGACCGCTGCTCTTGCGACCGCGCAAATAGCTGCCCGAGCGAAAATGTTCCGCCCAGCCGGCTCAATCCATCGTCGAAGCACGCGGCGGCGCCAAAGTCCTGGGTAGATCTACGGGTAACTCAGGCCAACAGATGTGAGGAAGTACTGGGGTGATCAGGAGGCACTTAGCCTTTACCTTCGAGTCCTCTCCCGCGGGCGTACGCCCTTCGGTCCGGAACCCGTGCTGCGCGGTCGTCTGCGATGAAGGCGGGATGATCATCGGCATGGTGCGCCGCCCCGAGGAGACGCTGGCGCAGCTGCTCGATCGGGTCGAGGCGGCGCTGCCCGATGCGCTCGAGACGGGGTTCATCGACGAACTCACCCCCGCGATGCAGCCTCGAAAGACACGCCGCCGCCGCACCTCGCGCTGATCCGCCGGTGTCAACCTGCCCAGACCGGACGGTTACACTGCAGGTGAAAGTGGTTTGCCTCGCGAAAGCCTTTGGAGGCCAGCGCGATCTGTGCCACTTCTGTGCCACTCACCCGCCGGAACAGCTGGCTTTTGGTGGTTCCAGCTGGGTCCAGTTGTGCTATAAGGCCTTGATTTTGTTGTAAACAGCGTCGCGTTCAGGTGGCCAAGAGTGCGTTCTCATCGAAGCAGCGCAATGCTCCGGTGAATGATCCGCACGAGATCCGTCTGACTCTTGATGCCCATTCGCTGGTAG
>JALOAP010000262.1 GCA_023228745.1 Dehalococcoidia bacterium
AGGACTCTATGCGACGCGTCGACCTGCGCTCTCTCACGACCAGGGAACACTATCCCTCGGTCTCGATCCTGATGCCGACGCACCGAGCACACCCCGAGAATCAGCAGGACCGCATCCGCCTGAAAAATCTGATCGAAGAAGCGCGCCAGCGGCTGGGCGAAGAGGTGGGCAAGCGTCCATCCTGGCCGCTGCTCGACCGGCTGGAGGAGCTCGCCGACCAAATCGACTGGCGGACGTCGCAGGACGGCCTGGTGCTCTACGCAAGCGAAGAGTTCGCCGCAGCTTACCAGTTGCCGTTCACGGTGGAGCCACGCGTGACCATCGACAAGACGTTCGACACGCGGGACATCGTGTACGCGTTGCACCGGATGCCACGCTACCGGGTGCTGGCGCTCGCTGAGCAGCCAACGCGCCTGTTCGAAGGGACGGGCGAAGCGCTCACCGAAGTGCGGAACGGCGGGTTTCCACTGGCGCGCAGCGGCGCTCCGGGCGTCACGCGCCGCCCTGACGCACCACAGATGCGCCGGTCGAACATCCGTGAAGCCCACCTCGACGAATTCTTCACCGAGGTAGACCGGGCACTGACCGAAGCCACGGCGGGCGACCGGCTGCCGCTGGTGGTCATCGGCACGGGCCGGTCACTGACGAACTTCGAGCAGGTGACCGAAAACGCCGATGACATCGCGGTGAAGATCGAAGGGAGCCACGACGAAGCGAACGCTGCAGCAATCGGGCAGCTTGCATGGCCAAAGTTCCAGGAGTGGCTCCACGCGGAGCGTCAGAAGGTGGTTGGCGAAGTGGCGGAGGCAGTCGGCGCGCGACGCGTGGCTTCCGGGCTCGATGATGCATGGAAGGCCGCGCACCAGGGCCAGGGCGCAAAGCTCGTGGTGGAGGAAGGGTACCGGCAGCCGGCGATTCTCCGCCGCGAGGGGTGGGTGCTCGACCTCGTGCCCGAAGACGACCCCAGCATGGGCGCGGCCCACCTCGACGATGCTGTCGACGAGCTTGTGGAGATGGTCCTCGAAAAGGGTGGCGAGGTGGTCTTCGTCGACGAGGGATCGCTCGCGGAGCACGCCCGGGTGGCGCTCATCCTCCGGTACTAGCAACGGAAGAAATGGGCACCGACCCACAGCGCCCCCGCCGCACCGATGTCGTGCGAGCGGGGGCGCCTGCGTTTCGAAGGCGGCGTCAGGGGGACTGCCAGAAGCCGGACAGGAGCGCGGCCAGGGCGCCGGGAGCAAGCAACGGGATGTTGTGTCCCACACCGGGTAGCTCTTCGTACTGCACACGCGGGTTTCGCCGTCGCATCGCTTCGGCCACACGCCGCCGCAACTCGCGTGAGCGCTCCCCGCGAATGAGCAGGGCAGGGATCTCGATACGCTCCCAATCGCGCCAGTAGTTGCGGGAGCGATGCAGCTCGACTGCCTGCTTGAGCGCAGCGCGATCGGCGAGCCAGCTGGCAGAGCCATCCTCCGCAACGGCGAAGCGCGCACGGGCAACTTCCATCAGCTCCTCGCTGGTCGCGCTCCCGGGCCCGCGGGGGCGCGCCGCGGTACCGATGGCAGTCTCGATATCGGGGTAGCGCGTGGGAAGCTGGTCCAGCGCCTCCTGTGTCTCGACCCAATTCGTACGCCAGGCTTCGGGGCCAATATCGACGATGGCGACGGAGCGGAAGCGCTCCGGGTAGCGCGCCGCGGCAACGAGTGCCACACGGCCGCCCATAGAGTGCCCAACGAGGTGCGGTCGATCGAGGCCGAGCGCATCGCAGGCAGCGAGCAGGTCGGACACATAGTCGGTAACGGCGTAGCCTGCGGCCGGCTTCGGGCTGTGCCCGTGGCCACGCAGGTCTGGTGCGAAGCTTCGCGGGCGCTCTTCGCCGAGCGCCGCCACAGTTGGCCCCCAGGCCTCGGCGATACCCGTGAGGCCGTGGAGGAAGATAGCGGCGGGGTGCGCGCCAGCCCATTCGAGGACCCGGAAGCGGCCAACGCCCCCCAGGGTGATTTGATGGACGTGCGGCTTCACTCTTCTCCCAGGTAGGAGCGGCGCACGCGTTCATCCTGCGCAAGCTCCTTGCCAGTGCCCTGCAACGTGATGACCCCGGACTCGATGACGTAGGCACGGTGTGCGATCTCGAGCGCCATGGCTGCATTCTGTTCCACGAGGAGGATCGTCGCGCCCTGCGCCTGGATGGTCGTGATGGTCTCGAAGATTGTTTCCACGAGGATTGGCGAGAGGCCCATCGACGGTTCGTCGAGCAGGAGGAGCTGCGGGCGGGCCATCATGGCGCGGCCGATGGCGAGCATCTGCTGTTCGCCGCCGGAGAGCGTGCCCCCGGTCTGCCGGATGCGCTCCTTGAGGCGCGGGAAGAGGTCGAACACCTTCTCCAGGTCGGACTCGATCTCCGGGTCGTTCCGCTGGAAGGCACCGAGTTGGAGGTTTTCGAGGACGGAGAGGCGGTGGAAGATCCCGCGGCCTTCGGGCACCTGCGAGATGCCGAGCGAGACAATTTTGTGCGGGGGCGTCCGGGTTATCTCCTCGCCCTTGAAGATGATGCGGCCGGTGCGTGGGCGAAGGAGCCCGGAGATGACGCGGAGGGTGGTGGACTTGCCCGCGCCGTTGCTGCCGATGAGCGTCACGATCTCGTTGCTGTTGACCGTGAGGTCGACGCCCTTGATCGCGGTGATGCCGCCATAGCCGGCTACGACACGTTCGAGACTAAGGAGCTGCATGGCCGCCCCCCGAGACTGCGCGGGTGCCGAGATAGGCTTCGATGACGTGTGGATCGCGCTGCACCTCAGCAGGCGTACCCTCCGCGATCTTGGCGCCGTGGTCGAGCACGGTGAGCCGCTCGCAGACGCCCATCACCACCCGCATCTGGTGTTCGATGAGGATGACGGTGGTGTAGAACTCGTCGCGGATGTGACGGATGAGGCCGACCATTTCGGCACTCTCCTGCGGGTTCATGCCTGCTGTGGGCTCGTCGAGGAGGAGCAGGCGCGGCTGTGTGGCGAGTGCCCGGGCGATCTCAAGGCGACGCTGGTCGCCGTAGGGCAGGTTGCGAGCGACGACGTTTTCGCGCCCTGCGAGGCCGACCGCAGCGAGCAACTGCTGGGCGCGAATCTGCGCTTGCCGCTCCGCGGCCTGCACACGCGGCGGATGGGCGACCGCGCCCGCAATCTCCACGACTCCGGCCGCCAGCGCGAGCGGCACGTGCGGGAGCTGGCGAACAGCGTCCTTGAGGCGGCTGCCGGAGGGGCGGCGCAGGCTGACGACTTCGCGGCCACCGACGGCAATGTGCGCGTGGCCCCCCACGAGGACGTTTTCAACCGCGCTCATGTTGGAAAAGAGGCGGATGTTCTGGAAGGTGCGGGAGACGCCGAGCCGGCTGATCTCGTGCGGGCTCAAGCCATCGATCCTCGCTTCACCGAGCCGCAGTTCGCCAGCGGAGGGGCGATAGAAACCGGTGAGGCAATTGAAGAACGTGGTCTTGCCGGCGCCATTGGGGCCGATGAGCCCATGGATCTGGCCCGCGGGTACTTCCAGGTCGATCGACGAGAGGGCGGTGAGGCCATCGAACTGCATGGTGAGGCCGCGGGCCGCGAGGGATGCGCCTGCCATCAGTCGATACCCCCGCCGCGAGCAGTCTCCGCCTCCGTAGGCTGCTCGAATTCGAGTTCCCGCCGGCGCGACGGGAAGAGCCCGGATGGGCGCATCACCATCACAAGGACCAGCAGCGCGCCGAAGATGATGAACCGGTACATCGCAACCTGTTCGCCCCACTTCTCCGCAGGCGGGAGCTTCGAGATATCGAGCGCGGGGATCACGTTGATGCCGTCGATGAGGGCATTGATACCGTCTCCCAGCCAACCGAAGTAGCCGAGCAAGTTGGCCGTTTCGCGGAACTGCAGGAGCTCTGGTACGCCGATGAGAATCAGCGAGCCGGCGAGCACGCCCTGGGTGCTCCCCATGCCACCGATGATAACGAGCGCGATCACGTTGATAGAGACGAGCAGCGAGAACGACTGGGGCGCGACGAAGTCGATGAAGGGCGCATAGATAGCGCCACCCAGCGCACCCACGGCAGCGCCGATGGAGAACGCCATGAGCTTGTACTTCACGGTGTTAATGCCCATGGCGGCGGCGACGTCTTCGTCTTCGCGGATCGCTTCCCAGGCGCGGCCAACACGCGAATCACGCAGGCGTGCGGTAACGAACCAGACCACAAAGGCCGCGATAACGATGAAGAAGTAGAACTCGGAGACATTGTCGACGCGGAAGTCGCCGACGGCGGGCTTTTCCACATCGAAGAGCCCGCGCGATCCGCGAGTTATGTCGTTCATATTGAGCAGCGTGATGCGGATGATCTCGCCGAACCCGAGGGTGACGATGGCAAGGTAGTCGCCACGCAGGGGCAGCACGGGTAGGCCAAGCAGGAGGCCGACAATCGCGCCGACAAAGACGGCGAGGGGCAGCAGGAGCCAGTAGTTGACTGTGCCATCGACCGAGGGGGAGACCTCGGTGCCCAGGATAGCGACGACGTAGGCGCCGGCGGCGAAGAATGCCACGTAGCCAAGGTCGAGCAGGCCGGCGAGACCAACGACCACGTTGAGGCCCATGCCGAGGACCACGTAGAGCCCCACGAGGAAGAACATCCGCATCCAGGTGTCACCGAACCAGGGCATGACCAAGACGGAAAGCGAGAAGGCGAGCCAGATGAGGGGGCGCAGGTGCGTGGGGATTCGGCCCCAGGTGGAATCCCGGAGGCCGCCGAGCGCGTTCGCCAAGGGGTCCCACGGCCTAGGCACGCTTGGCCGCCCGTTCTTTGAAGATGCCGGTGGGCCGGAAGATAAGCACGAGCACCAGGAGTGCGAAGGCGACCACGTCCTTCCACTGGTTCGGGAGGTCGACGCCGGGAAGTTCGTTCAGGAGTTCGCGGCCAACGGTCTCGGTAAGCCCGAGGAAGTAGCCGCCGACGACGGCGCCGGGGATGCTACCGATCCCACCCAGGACGGCGGCAGTGA
>JALOAP010000263.1 GCA_023228745.1 Dehalococcoidia bacterium
ATGATGGCGCGGGCGAGTGAGCGAAAGGGATCGTCGCCGTCTTCGCGCATACCGAAGGGCCCGACCTCGCTGATGATGCGCGACATCACAGGGTCGGCGTCGTGCAGGTGGGCGATAGCTTCGGCAGCGTCGATCTTGCGAATCATGCTCAGTACTCGGTGCCCGAAGAGCGTAGCGTGTGGGGCGGGCGTGGGCGTAGCTGACGCTGGCGACTTTGCAGCTAATTCACACGGCGTTCGCGGCCTTCCCAGTAGGGGTCGCGGAGTTCGCGCTTGAGGATCTTACCGCTGGGGTTGCGGGGGAGTGCCTCGGCGAAATCTACGCTCTTCGGGACCTTGTAGCCGGCGATCTGCTCGCGGGCGAAGGAGATCAGCTCATTTGCGGTTGGATTCGTCCCGGGCCTGGGGACGACGATCGCCTTCACAGCCTCGCCCCAGCGGTCGTCCGGTACGCCGATGACGGCGACATCCGCGACCGCGGGGTGACCGAAGAGGGCGCTTTCGACTTCGGCCGGGTACACGTTTTCGCCACCGGAGACGATCATGTCCTTCACGCGGTCGTGGATGTAGAGGTAGCCGTCTTCGTCGAAATAGCCGGCGTCACCGGTGTAGAACCAGTCGCCGCGAATCGCCTGTGCTGTGTCCTCCGGGAGGTGCCAGTAGCCCTTCATGATCTGGGGCGAGCACACGATGATTTCGCCTACTTCGCCGGCCGGGAGCGCATTCCCCTCGGGGTCGACCACCTTGATTTCGGTAGTGCTGAGCGGCTTGCCGCATGAGCGCATGCGCGGTGTGCCGTTGGGATCGTGGTCTTCGGGCGCAAGGTAGGTGATGGCGCCCGTGGTCTCGGTGAGGCCATAGAGCTGGCCGAATCCGCATTTGAAGGTGGCGAGGGCATTGCGGAGCAGGTCGAGCGGGATCGGCGAGGCGCCGTAGGTGATGAGGTCGAGGCTAGAGAAGTCAGTTTCCTGCACGCCGGGTGTTTGCAGCAGGAAGAGCAGGACGGCGGGTACGAAGAGCGCCTTGGTGATGCGGTACTTCGGGATGGCCTCGAGGATCTGGGGCGGGACGATGTCGCGCATGACGATCGTCTTGGCGCCCACGTAGAAGCCGACGAGGCCCCAGCCGCTACCGGCGATGTGAAACAGCGGCATGGCGACGAGGTTGACGTCGTCCGAGCTCCACGTGCCCCACTACCGCGTGGCGTTGGGGAGGAGCGAAAAGAGGTTCGCATTGGTGAGCTGCACGCCCTTCGGGTGGCCGGTGGTGCCGCTCGTATACATCTGGATGGCGACGTCGTCCGGCCCGCTCGAGACTCCGGGGCCGGTCTCGGCCTGGCGATCCCGCCACGCTTCGTAGGATTCCCATTCCGGGTGTGACCCGCTGACCGCGATGACCTTCCGCACGGTGGTGAGTTGGTCCTTGATGCGCTCGATGACCGGGAAGAACTCCTCGCCCACGAAGAGCACTTCTGCCTGCGCATCGTTCACCACGTAGGCGACTTCCGGCGGGGCGAGACGCCAGTTGACGGCAACGACGACCTGGTTGGCGTGCGCGGCGCCGAAGAGCACTTCGAAAAAGCGATCGCTGTTCTTGTCGAGGATGGCGATGCGGGATTCGGGTTGACACCCTTCGGCGATGAGGCCGTTGGCGACACGATGGGCGCGCCGGTCGAGTTCCGCGTAGGTCGTCTCCCGATCCTCGAAGACCAGGGCGGTGTGGTCCGGCTGTTGGCGGGCCCAGTAGCGGGACATATCGGCGACGGTGGCAATTGCGGCAGGAGCGGTCACGGCACGAATCCCTCACCCGGAAAATTGCCTCATTTTCGACATAGTGGCGGCGCCTGACAATGCTACGCAGGGCGACGGGCTTCCCCGTCGCCAGCGGGAGGACGGAACTGGCAGTCGAAGATGCGTTGCCACAGCAGGGGCCGGCGGAGGCTGCGCAGCACGTTGCGGTCGATGAGCGGCGGCTGGGGCGATCGGTGCTGCAGCTCGCATGGCCGCTCATCGCGGAGCGCGCATCGCTGTCGCTGCTCGCCGCGATCAACGGCATCTTCGTCGGGCGCTACGTTGGTGACGACGGGCTCGCGGCGGTTGGGCTGGCGGTCCTGTTGCTCTGGCTGCCAGAGACGGGCGTCATCGGTCTCGAGACGGGGACGACAACCGTGGTGAGCTGGGACTACGGCCGGGGAGACCGCACCCGGCTGGCCGCAACGGTGCGCTCGAGCATCGCCCTGGCGGTGACCTGGGGCCTGGGGATGGCCGCAACCATCATCGCGATCGCATACCCGGCGATGCGGCTGATGGGCGTCGACGAAGACGTCGTCCGCGAAGGCGTCGCCTACATGCGGCCAGCGGCGATCGGGCTCGTCGGGCTCTCCGTGTTTGCGGCGTGCGCGGGGGCGTTCCGCGGGGTGGGCAATTCACGCTTTCCCATGGTGGTAATGCTCACGGCGAACGTGGTCAACGCGATCGTGACGTGGCTGCTCATCTCCGGTGCGATCGGCATCGAGCTGGGCACCGCTGCCGGTGGCTGGGCGTTCGCGACGTCCGGGATGTCGGCGGGCACGATGGCCCTGATCGAGGTGCTGCGGCGGCGGGGTGGCCTCGACATCGCGCTGGGCAAGCCGTGGCAGGTGAGCCGCTTTGCGGCGCGGCGCGTGCTCGATATGTCCGTGCCGGTGGGCCTGGAGGAGCTGCAATTTCAGCTCGCGTTCCTGGTGTACGTACGCATCATCGCAAGCATCGGGACGGAGGCGACGGCGGCGCATACGGTGGCGCTTCGCACCACCGACATGGCCATCGTGGCGGTGTTCGGGCTTGGCACCGCCGCAACGGCACTCGTGGGGCAGGCGATGGGCGCCGGGCGGCCGGCGCTGGCAGAACGTATTTCGAAGCTGGCGCAACGGTACGCGGTGGGCGCGATGCTCGTGCTCGCCGCCTGCCAGTTCATCTTTGCGCCCCAGGTGGCGGGCCTGTTCACCAACGATGCGGAGGTCATCGACGAGGCAGTGAAGGCGCTGCGGGTGTTCGCACTCGGCGTGCCGGCGCTGGGCCTCTACGCGACCGTTTCCGGCTCCCTGCGGGGCGCGGGCGATGTCCGCTTCGTGCTGCTCATCCTGACCGTGACAGCGTGGGGAGTGCGCATCCCGGGGGCATTCCTGGGGGCGCATGTGCTCGGGCTCGGGCTGGCGGGTGCCTGGCTTGGGGCGGTGGTCGAAGTCAACACGCGGGCCTTCCTGAACGTTCTTCGCTTCCGCACGGGGCGGTGGAAGGAGCGCCAGGTCTAGGGGTTGATGGGGCGGCCAACGGCTGCCGGCTGGCGCTTGGCGTCCGTGCGGAGGGCCTCGGCAAGCCGTCTGTACGTACTCTCTCCGGACGACTATCCATTCCCACTAAGGGTAGACCCGATGGGTGGTATGAATATGGCGCTGTCTCTGTTTAGAAGCGGCTGGAGGAGGTCGATAGTAGGGGCGTGGGACGGGAGACAACAGCGCTACTGGATCGCATTGAGGAGCTTCCGCCGCTGCCGGCGGTGGCGGCCCGCGTGATGGGCATGGCCGACGACAACCGCACGAGTGCGCTGGAACTGGCGCAGGTGCTGAGCACGGACCAGGCGCTCACGGCGAAGCTCATCAAGATCAGCAACTCCGCCTACTACGGCTTCGCACGGCGCGTGAGCACGGTGCGCGAAGCGGTGCTGGTGCTTGGCTTCAAGCAAGTGCGCCAGGTCGCGGTCGGCGCGAGCATCATGAACACATTCAGGCCGTCACGGCCAGACGAAGCGTTCGACCTGGACCTGTTCTGGGGACACTCGGTGGCGGTCGCGGTGGCGGCAGAGGCGGTCGCGAAGCGGACGCGCCGAGCGAAGCCGGAAGACGCCTTCACGGCGGGCATCCTGCACGACATCGGGCGGCTGGTGATCCGGCAGGTGAAGCCGGAGAAGTTCGAAGCGGCGGTGGCGCTCGCCCAAACGGGGCAGTGCTCGCTGCACGCGGCGGAGCTGAGTATCACCGGTGTTGCGCACGACGACGTTGGACGGGCGCTGGGAGAGAAATGGAAGTTCCCGGCACACCTCATCGACGCGGTCGCAGGACACCACGACCCCCGGCTGACACTGGAAGATGATGGACTCTCGGGCATCATCGCGCAGTGCAACCGCTGGGTGCTGCACTATGGCCTCTATTGCGGTTACGACCTGGAGCCGGCGGAGCCGACGCCGCTGCCGCGCGACCTCGAGGTGATCGAGCAGGCCTGCCGAGGGATCGATGTAGTCCTGGACCGGGCGTTCTCGTTCATCGAAAGCGCCTCGGGGACCCCGAACCGGTGGTACGCGGCGGCGGGTTAGACGTTCCGGTTGCCCGGCGATCGCATCAGTACCCGCATCGTACCCTCACACCGCGGGCAGTGGGGGTGAGCGGTGAGGCGGGCAGCGGTACGCTTAGGGCGTGCCCGAATTACCCGAGGTAGAGACTATCCGGGGCGACCTGGAGCCACTGGTCGTGGGCCACACGATCGTTGGCGTCGAAGTCGAGCCGGCGACACTACCGCTGCTCGCGGGGACCACGCTCGATGTGCTGGAAGCAAACCTTGTTGGGCGGTCGTTCGTGGCACTGGGGCGGCGCGGGAAGTACCTGTTGTTCGCACTGGACGACGGCCGGGCGTTCGTGGTTCACCTGCGCATGACCGGGCGGCTGGTCTGGCGGGAGCACAAGGCCCCGGCGGAGACGTACGAACGGGCGAGGATCAGCCTCGATAACGGCTACGACCTGCGCTGGTGCGACCTGCGGAAGTTCGGCACATGGCGCGTGTACGACGACGTGGGGGAGCTGCTTTCGAAGCTGGGACCCGAGCCGATCGATTCGGATTTCAACCTGAAACAGTTCCGGGCGGCGCTTGCCGGGCGCACAGCACCGGTGAAAGCAGTGCTGCTGGACCAGCGGCGGATGTCCGGGCTGGGAAACATTTATGTCGATGAGGCACTGTTCA
>JALOAP010000265.1 GCA_023228745.1 Dehalococcoidia bacterium
CCAGCCCCAGGGGAAGAAGTTGGCCCAGGTGTTGCGAGACCGACGATCACACGATGATCATGTGCCGTGGCCGTTGACGGACGAAAGGCGGCCAGGGCTAGGACGCCGAGGACAACGCCGAGGATGACAGGAGACCCGATGCGATACAGAGGACTGTCCATCAACGGCTTCATCCCAGCGACTCCGCCACTCTAATCAGCTCCGAAAGGGGGAGCGCCGGACCCCGAACGGTCGTCTCCACGCCGTCCTCGCAGAGCATTGTCACGCTGGCATACGGGATGTGCTTCGCAGCCCCTTGCTTCGGCGCAAACGTGAACGCGGGGCAGCCACCGACTTCCGTGAGCGAGAGTTCGAGCACGGTGGAGGGGTCTTCCGGGTCTCCGCTGTAGACGTAGCGTGGCTCCCCCGCACGGAAGGTTCGGATGACCTCGATCTCACCGCCCCGCCCTGCGTACTTCACCCGGGCGACCGTGTTGAGGTTGCCATCGAACGTGTCTCCGCTCACTTCCATGTATCCCTCAGGCAAGTACCCGGGCGCGGGGTAGAGCGGAGATGCGCGCAGCTCCTCTAAGCGAGAAGTAGGCTCGGCCCGCTCCGGCAACCCTCGCACTATCTCCGGGCGTGGCAACATGCCAGTGAATGATGCTGGCACGACCACAAACGGGCCGTGTTCGCGGAGGAGCGCAGGATCGGTGCTGCAGTCTGCATCAGCGGGTCCCTGGAAGGCGCCTGGTGAGGCGCCAAGATGCTCAAGTTCCCTCTGTTGCTCTTTGATCGACGGCCGGCATTGCCTGTCAATCCCGTCTGATCCCAGGTTTGCGGCCGCCAGGGCAACGCCCACGAACAGGGTCGCCACCGCGGAGGCCACCACAAGGAGAAATCGCCTCATGTCCACTCACTCTTGAGGTTTCTCATCCTTGGAGGATGCACACGTATATTATATCGATAAGGCAAATGGATTCAATAGCCCGCGGAAGTGGTTCTTCGCTGGGCGCGCCGAGATTAAGCGCCGCTTGTGTCGCGACACAAGGAGCGGGCACCCGTCACGGGTGCCCGCCTCCGGACTCGGTACTCAGGACTGGGGACTTGTCAGGCGTCGAAATACAGGTGGAACTCGTGCGGGTGCGGGCGCATGCGGACGGGGTCCACCTCGTTCTGGTACTTCCAGTCGATCCACGTCTCCAGTACGTCCTGCGTGAAGACGCCACCCTTGAGCAGGAACTCGTGGTCGTCTTCGAGCGCCTTGAGCGAATCCTCCAGCGACTTCCCGACTGTCGGCACGTTCGAGAGCTCTTCGGGGCTCAGGTCGAACAGGTTCGTGCGGTCCAGCGGTGGGCCCGGGTCGAGCTCATTCTCGATGCCGTCGAGTCCGGCCATCAGGATCGCCGAAAACGCCAGGTACGGGTTCGCCGTCGCGTCCGGTGGGCGGAACTCGACGCGCTTCTGGCGCGGGTCGGGGCTCACGAGCGGGATGCGGCAGGCCGCCGAACGGTTGCGCGCGCTATAGACCAGGTTCACCGGCGCCTCGTAGCCCGGTACGAGCCGCTTGTAGCTGTTCGTCGTTGGCGCGCAGAGCGCCATCAGCGCCCGCCCGTGCTTAATCAGCCCGGCGATGTATGCGCGACAGATCTTCGACGTCATGGCGTAGCCGGCTTCGTCCCAGAAGAGGTTCTCGCCGTTCCGCCAGATGCTCAGGTGCGTGTGCATCCCCGAGCCGTTGTCCTGGTAGATCGGCTTCGGCATGAACGTCGCGACCTTGCCGTGCTGCTTCGCCACGTTCTTCACGATGTACTTGTAGAGCATCGCCTTGTCGGCCATCTTGCGCAGCGTGTCGAAGCGCATGTCGATCTCGCCCTGGCCGGCGGTCGCCACTTCGTGGTGGTGCAGCTCCACCTGGATCCCGCACGCTTCCATGATCTCGACCATCTCGTTGCGAAGGTCTGTCTGGGTGTCGTGTGGCGAAACCGGGAAGTAGCCCTCCTTGTAGCGCAGCCGGTAGCCAAGGTTGTGACCGCCATTGAGGCGCGCCGGTGCATCGGTGTTCCAGATCCCTTCGTCCGAATCGATGGCGTAGAAGGAGGAGTGCTGGTCCGAGCGGAAGCGCACTTCATCGAAGACGAAGAACTCCAGTTCCGGCCCGATGTAGACCGTGTCGCCCACGCCGAGGTCCTTCACGTACTGCTCGGCCTTCGTCGCGATGTGGCGCGGGTCGCGGCTGTAGCGCTCGCGCGTCACCGGGTCCTCGACATCGCAGATGACGGAGAGCGTCGGCGCCTGGATGTGCGGGTCGATGATGGCCGTATCCGGGTCCGGCACGAGGAGCATGTCGGACTCCTCGATCTTCTGGAAGCCGCGGATGCTCGAACCATCGAACCCGAAGCCGCGCCGCCACGGCGAGCGGTCGTAGTCCGTCCAGTCGTTCAGCTCATGGATCGGCCGGGTGAGGTGCTGCCAGAGGCCGAACAGGTCGACGAACTTCACATCGACGAACCGGATGCCGTTTTCGGCGCAGAAGTGCTTGATTTCCTCAGGGGTCACGCGAGTCTCTCCTTCGCAGAGGGCGTGTCGAAAATTGTGAAGCGTTTCACACTGAGCGAAAGAACGATCGGCCCGCGTGGGATGAAGTTCATGTTTCGCGAACCAAACCTTCATCCTCGCGGCGGCTCGTTCCGCCTATCGCACGGCCCCTTGGTGCCCGTCCGATGCTACGGGGAGGCGATTTCCGCCCGGTTTCCGCGGCGTTACGAACAGATTTCCAGCCGCGGCCGCGCTGCTCGGGGCGTAAATGGAACCATGGCCCAGATGAGAGAGCGTCTCGCCGCGCCTGCGGGGCCGCATCCCCGCATGATGCGTCCTTTAGAGGGCTCGGGGCTCCCCGACCGGGGAGCCCCGAGCCCTTCCGCCTCTCGCCTTGAGCCTTCCGCCCCCTCCTACACCGCCACCTCGCCGCGCTCGCCTGTGCGCACCCGCACCGCTTCCTCGACCGGCATGACGAAGATCTTGCCGTCGCCGATGTTGCCCGTGCGCGCCGCGCCACAGATCGCCTCGATGACGCGCTCCGCCGCCTGGTCGCCCACCACGATTTCGAGCTTCACCTTCGGCAGCAGGTCCACGGTCACGCTTTCGCCCCCACGCCCCTGGTGCACGATGCCGCGCTGGGCGCCTCGCCCCGTGACCTGGATGAAGTTCATGCCGTGGAAGCCGAGGTCGTCGAGCGCCTGCTTCACGTCGTTCAGCTTCTCCGGCCGGATGATCGCTTCGATCTTCTTCACGTTGCCCTCCTATCGCCCGCCGCTCGGAGCGGCCGAGGGAGTGTAGGTGACCGGCGGTGCCGGCAACACGGGCCCGGGGGCCAGCGGCACGCCGCTCTCGTCCAGCGTGTAGGCGCGTTCGCCGTGCTGCGTCACGTCCAGGCCCAGCTCCTCCTCCTCCTCGCTCACGCGGATGCCGACGAGCAGGTCCAGCCCCTTTAGCAACCCGAACGTGACCACGAACGAATAGGCGCCGATCGCCGCGATACCGATGAGCGAGTCCGTCAGGCGGCTCCATTCGCCCTCGATGACGCCCTCCGCGTAGGGCAGGCCGCTCACCGCGGCCGCTGCGAAGATGCCCGTCGCGATGGCGCCCCAGGCGCCCCCCACGCCGTGTACCCCCACCACGTCGAGCGAGTCGTCGAAGCCGAGCCGCGCCCGTGCCCGCACGGCGAGGTAGCAGAACACGCCCGCCCCTGCGCCGATCAGCAGCGCCGACATTGGCTCCACGTAGCCGGAGGCGGGCGTGACCGCCACGAGCCCGGCGACCGCGCCCGAGGCTGCGCCCACCACGCTCGGCTTGCCACCCATGCGCCAGCTGATGAGCGTCCACACCAGGGCGGCCGTCGCGGCCGCGATGTTCGTGTTCACGAAAGCGTAGACCGCCTGGCCCGTCGCCCCCACGGCGCTGCCCGCGTTGAATCCGAACCAGCCGAACCAGAGGATGGCGGCGCCGAGCACCACCATCGTGATGTCGTGCGGCTCCATCGCCATCGAGCCGTAGCCCTTGCGCTTGCCAAAGACGAGCACCGCTGCAATCGCCGCCACGCCCGCATTCACATGAATTGCGAGGCCGCCGGCGAAGTCCAGCGAGTTTAGCCCGATGTCCGGCGCGTCGGGGTTCGAAGAGAAGGCGCTCAGCCAGCCGTCCGTCGCGAACACCCAGTGGGCGATCGGCACATACACCAGGAGCGACCAGAGCGCCGTGAACACAAGGAACGGCCCGAACTTCGCGCGCTCTGCGAACGCTCCCGTAATGAGCGCGGGCGTGATGATCGCGAACATCATCTGGAACGCCATGAAGAGCAGGTGCGGCACGCCGTTCGCGATCGGCTCCGGCCCGACATCCTTCAGTCCGATGTAGTCGAAGTTGCCGATGAGCCCGAGCCCCTGGTCTGGCCCGAACGCGAGCGAATAGCCGACCAGCACCCAGAGCACCGCCACCACGCCGATGGTGATGAACGACTGCATGATGGTAGCGAGGACGTTCTTGTTTCGCGTGAGCCCGCCGTAGAAGAACGCGAGCCCGGGTGTCATGAAGAGCACCAGCGCGGCTGCAGCCAGCATCCACGCAGTGTTTCCGCTGTCGATTTCCGACATGTTCGAATCCCCTCTCCCGAAGAGTGCCCGCGGCCGGGGCCACGGTGCGACTCACGCTAAGAGGAGGAAATTACTGGCCAGTTTCTGCCGGGTTACGTCGCCATTTCCGGCGAATTACGAGGGTGTTTCCCAGTCGGCCGCTGGCGACCTATTTCGATGCGTTCCGCGCAAGGGCCGCCCGCCGCCGTGCGCGCACCGCGTCGCCCCGCTTTGCCTCGCGGTCATCCGCCTGCGACCACTTCACAGCGGCGACCAACACCGCGACGAGACCCACCATTTCGCCCACCACGAACATCATGGTGCCCGCGAACTGCTGGTCGGCCAGCGGCGAAGGTCCCCACGAGCGCGGCAGC
>JALOAP010000264.1 GCA_023228745.1 Dehalococcoidia bacterium
CCCGTCGGCGACGACCAGCTCCCACACATTGAGCTTACCCGCGAAGTTGCCCGGCGTTTCAACCGGCGCTTCAAGGAGGTGTTCCCCGAGCCCGAGGCACTGCTCGGCCGCGTTGCCCGCCTCGTCGGCACCGATGGCAACGCCAAGATGAGCAAGTCCCGCAACAACGCCATCTACCTCAGCGACGACGCGAGCACTGTTGCCAGGAAGGTGCGTTCGATGTACGGCGGCCCGCCCCGCGGAGCCACCGAACCGGGAAAGGTCGAGGAGAACCCCATCTTCCTGTACTTCGATGCCTTCTACCCGGATAAGGACGAGGTGCAGGACCTGAAAGACCGCTACGAACGCGAAGGCGTCAGCAACAAGGAGCTCAAGGAGAAGTTGACCGGCGCCCTCAACGACTTCCTCGACCCCATCCGAGACAGGCGCGCACGCTATGCCGGCAACATGTCCCTCGTTCGCGAAGCCCTCGAAGCCGGTACCACGCGCGCCCGCACCATCGCCCGGGAAACGATGGAGATGGTTCACGACGCCCTCGACATGAACTACTTGAGTAAATACTGATGCTGCGCCCAACACTCGACAAGGTACGCGAAATCGCGAAGCGCGGCAGGGGCAACATCGTCCCGGTCTACCGCGAGGTGGCTGCGGACCTGGAAACCCCGGTCTCTGCCTACCTCAAGGTCGCCCGCGGCGATTACTCGTTCCTGCTCGAATCCGTCGAAGGTGGCGAGCGTCTCGCCCGCTACAGCTTCATCGGCACCGAACCATACCGGGTCCTTCGCACCGGTGACCGCCCCGGCGAAGGCGAAACGCCCGGCGACCCACTCATCCATATCGAGGACGAGTTGAAGCGGCTCGACCCGGTTCCTGTCGAGGGACTGCCGCGCTTTCATGGTGGTGCCGTCGGCTTCATGTCCTACGAAGTCGCGCGCTACTACGAAGACCTCCCCGTCCCGGACGCGGACCCGCAGGGCTTCCCCGAGTCCATCTTTCTCTTCGTCGACTCCCTCCTGGTCTTCGACCACCTGATGCACACCATCAAGGTCGTCAGCCATGCACGGCTCGACGGTGACGTCGAGGCTTCCTGGCGGCAGGCTGCCTGGAAGATCGACGAGCTGGTGAAGCGTCTCGAAGAGCCGCTGACGAAGCTGCCCTACGAGCCCGGCGGCCTCCGTCCGGCCTCCAGCGACGGCTTCGTCTCGAATACCACCGAGGAGGAGTTCCGCGCCCGCGTCCTCAAGGCGAAGGAGTACATCGTCAAGGGCGACACCTACCAGATCCAGGTCTCCCAGCGCTTCGAACGCCAGACCGATGCCCACCCCTTCGAGGTCTACCGCGCGCTCCGGCGGGTGAACCCGTCGCCCTACATGTACTTCCTCGAGATGGGCGGCCTCTACTGCGTCGGGGCCTCACCCGAGATGCTCATCCGCGTCGAAGATGGGGTGATCGAGACGCACCCCATCGCTGGCACGCGGCGTCGTGGCCGCGACGCCGAGGACGAGCAGCGCATGGCCCAGGAGTTGCAGTCCTCCGAAAAGGAGCGCGCCGAACACATCATGCTCGTGGACCTCGCCCGGAACGACCTTGGCCGCGTCTGCGAACCCGGCAGTGTACGCGCCACCGCGCTCATGGAGATCGAGCGGTACTCGCACGTGATGCACATGGTCTCACACGTCGTCGGCAAGCTCCGGCCCGGCGTCTCGACCTATGACGCCCTCCGCGCCTATTTCCCGCATGGAACCGTGACGGGTGCGCCGAAGATCCGCACGATGGAGATCATCGCCGAGCTCGAGGGCGAACAGCGCGGCGGCTACGGCGGCTGCATCGGCTACATCGACATGTCCGGCAACTGCGACACGGCCCTCGCCATCCGCACGATCTGGATGAAGCCCGGCACGGCCTACATCCAGGCTGCCGGTGGCGTCGTGTACGACAGCACCCCCGAAGAGGAGTACCTCGAGTCGCGCAATAAGGCGCGGGCCATGATGCGTGCCATCGAAGTCGCGGAAGTGACCGCCGCCGAGCGTCCGCGCGGGAGCCTCGGCTATGGCTAGGAGCACGCTCCAGAGGGCGATGCGATGACAGACAGGCGGCCCGAACGCGTGTACGGCATCCTTGTGCGCGAAGGGCAGGTCTTCCTTCGCCACCAGGCCGGCGCGCTCGGGCTGCCCGGCGGCGTCTTTCGCCCGCTCGCCGACCACCGCAAGAACGAGCTAAAGGCACACCTCTACGACCAGCTCGGGATTCTGGCCGACCTGATCTGGGCACAGGGGGCGTTCGACTACCAGGCTCCCGGCGAGGCTGCTGCCCACTTCTCCGGTTTCTATTCGATCTGGGGCTGGGAGGGTGAAATCCCTGGCCCGGCGGGCGTGTGGCTCGATAAGCAGGCGGTGATCGATTCGAACCTTGCTCCGAGTCTGCGCATCCTGTTGGTGAGCGTGCTCGACACGCTCGCGATGAGGACGACATGAGCCACGATATTGAACTTGGAGCCCTGGTTCTGCGCGACGGCCTGCTGCTCGTGGTCCGCCAGCCCGCCGGCTCCTGGGGACTCCTCGGCGGCCCACTCCCACCCGATGCCGATGCCGATGAGGCAATGGATGACTTCCTCCGGGCCTGTGGGGTCAACGCCCCTGCCGTCGAAGAAGACTTCATCCAGACGGTCTATATGCAGCGGGAAGGTCGCCATCTCGTTTACAACCTGTACGGGCCGACCGAGTGGACGGGCGAACCAACGGCCCCGGGCGACGCCGAGCTCCGTTGGGTGAGCCTGCCTGAGCTCCCGGCGCTTCCGGTGGAGCCGCAGCTCCTGGATGCGATTTACGAAGTGTTCGGACTCAAAGAATCAGCGGGCGAAGATGCGGTGCTGGCCGCCGTCGCCTCGGCGGTGGGGAATGCAATGGAAGAGGGGGCAGTAAACGCAGCCGCGGGACAACCCGTGCCATCGACCAATGGCGCCGCTGGCGCACAGCCACGCTTCGCTTCGCGCCGCGAAGCCGGCCTCGATGTGCTCGGCACGCTGAACGCTACGCAGGGTGAAAAAGCAGCTCGCGGCATGTACGACATGTTCGGCACCCTCACCGACGACGTCCTCGAGTACGCGCTGGGCGACGTTTGGGCAGACGAAGCTATCGACCGGCGCACCAAAAGCTTGCAGGTGGTCGCGATCGTTGCCTCCCAGGGGCACGCAGGCCCGTTGCGGTCACACATCAACGGCGCGCTGAACCACGGCGCCACGCCAGAACAGATCGCCCAGACCATGCGGCTTGTCGCTGCCTATGCCGGCTTCCCCGCCGCGCTCGAAGCCTGGCGCGTGATGGAGAAGGTCTTCGCCGGCCGCGGCATCAAGCTCGGGGCGAAGCAGTGAAAGCGCTCCTCTGGGACATGGACGACACGCTGCTCGACACGCTTCCTGCGCGCATGCGCGCGCTGGCGCACGCCTATGAAGTGTGCCTCGGCGGCACTGTCGACCCCCATGCGCTCTGGCGCTCCCACCGCGGTGGCTCGCTCGAAGCCATGGGCCAACGCCTTCTTGGCGAGCACGGTACCCGGTTTGTGAAGGCCTACCGCGACTTCTACTACGGCCTGTCGAAGCGCGCCGTCCCGTTCGAAGGGACGCAGGAGGTCCTGCGGGCCTGCCACGAGGCTGGCATCCCCATGGCTGTCGTGACGTCGAAGGTCTCCTACGGAGCGATCGACGAACTGGCCGAGACCGATCTGCTCCAGTATTTCGCTGCCGTCGTTGGCGCCGACGACTCGGACCACCATAAGCCCGACCCGCAGCCGATCTACATCGCGCTCGAACGCATCTGCGTCGACGAACCCGCGCGCACCGTGTTCGTGGGCGACAGCCCGGCGGACATGTTCGCTGCCCGGAATGCAGGTTGCACCTCCGTCGCTGCCCTCTGGGGCGCACTGGATGAGGAGCTCACCCTGGATGCAGCTCCGGGGCACACCGCGCGAAAGCCCGCGGAAGTCCTCCGCGTCGTCGAGGCCCGCCTCGCCGGGGTGTCGCCATGACGATCGAAAAGCACGTCACGCACCTTGCGGTGCGCTTCTACCGGGTGGCTGGGGTCGAATTGGTGCTGGTCCCGTTGATGCAGGAGGTCGCCTCCTTCGTGCGCTCCGCGGGCGACGGCTACTTCCTCGTTGCGCTCATGGGTGAGCCCGGTACCGCGTATCCGCTCGACCTTCGCTCCCCGGGCTCGTACGACCCGGACTACCTCGAACAGAAGTTTCACCTCAATCGCCGCGGCTACGCCTACTCCCCCGAGGAGTTGGCCGCCGCGCTGCGCGAGGTGGCCAGCGACCTGCTCAGCGAGGAGGGTCTCGACCGATGACCACGCTGCTCATCGACAACTACGACAGCTTCACCTACAACCTCTACCAGTACCTCGCTGAACTCGGGGCCCGCGTCACTGTCCAGCGAAACGATAAGGTCACGCTGGAGGAGTGCGACGCGCTGAACCCGGACCGCATCGTCATCTCCCCCGGCCCCGGGGACCCGAGCGAAGCTGGCATCTCCCGCGACGTCATCCGGCACTTTGCAGGCCGCGTGCCGGTGCTCGGCGTCTGCCTTGGCCACCAGTGCATTTACGACGTCTACGGCGGTACCGTCGCCGGCGCGGGCGAGATTATGCACGGCAAGATCTCCGCGATCACGCACGACGGCAAGGGCGTCTTCCGCGGTCTCCCCGGGCGCTTCTCCGTCTGCCGCTACCACTCCCTTGCTGGGACGCCCGAGACGCAGCCCGAGGTGCTCGACATCACCGCCCGCACCGATGACGGCACCATCATGGGCGTTCGCCATCGCGAACTCACGGTCGAAGGTGTCCAGTTCCACCCCGAGTCGATTGCAACTGAATTTGGCAAGGAGCTGCTCCGCAACTTCCTCGAAGTGGAGGGCGGTCGATGGTAATGCAGGATGCCATCAAGGCGCTGGTCGACGGCAATGGTCTCACGCCCGATCTCGCGCGCGGCG
>JALOAP010000266.1 GCA_023228745.1 Dehalococcoidia bacterium
CTGCCGCTATGACGATGATAACGACAACCACCCAAAACCACCATCTTTTAAATATGGATTTTTTCATATTTACCCCCTGCTTTTATTTATTTTAGCAGTATTATACAGTAAAAAGACAAAAAAATAAAGCCCCTCCAAAGAGGGGCATAGGAGGATTATGGTATGTGGTTAAGCTTGATTTTCGGTTTTACGTGTGAAGAAGTATGTAATTATTGCGCCATATGCGGTTGAAAACAACGCCAGCATTTCCGGCTCAGGCTCAAATTTACCCAATAGCAAAGCCGCCATTACTGCGGTCATTGCAAGGGTTACAATGCTTTTTACATCTATGAGTTTAGCAAATTTCTCTTTCATATTCCCTCTCCTTTCACCAGTAAATTACATTCGTAAGCGTTCTGCTTGTCTTAAAAATCCCTTTTCTGTCCACAAATAAATTCGCACTGCCGCCGCTGTCTAGCCTTATCGCTGATTTACAGCCCAGCTTTTGCATCGTCCGAGCGGATACAGCGGCACTGGCTCCACGCTGTACAGCTATAACCGCCCTGCTGCCGTCGTAGCCTATCGTAACGGCGTTGCATGCCCGGCCAACTTCGGAGGCGCTGAAGCCTTCCTTTTTCAGATCCAGTGGCAATAGATTAAACCCTTGGCAGCAGAATTGTATATTGCCCCGCATGTCGTCCATATCCTTGTCGGTTCTCCAGCCCACACTAACAGATCCGTTTTTGTGGACTACAAATGTTCCCTTCGGCTTGTCATATAAACCCATCCATTTACGGTGATTATCCCGCTCCGATAATATTCTCCCGCCTGATGCCAGCCAGCCTATGGTCTTGCTTCCGCTGAAAAAATTGGCGTTGATGAAGTTCGGGAAAATCTTTACCAGATTGCCCGCAACGCCACTGACAAGACTTGCTTTGAGCACCGCGGGGTCGAGCGTCACCACATGCACATTCAACAGCGCCGCCCATGTTTTAGCGCCGACAATGCCATCCTGTACAAGGCCACACACCTTCTGGTATGCCCTTGCTGCTTTATTGGTTTTCGCGCCAAATATGCCATCCGCAACTCCACAGTTGAACCCTGCCTCGTTTAGCTTCTGTTGTAACACCTTCACTGCGTCGCCCTTGCTGCCCTTCCTGACTACCGGCATATCACAATTGCCGACAATATAATACCTCGCGCCCATATCAAACAACCTCCCATATGCCTCCACACAGGCTCTTATTTTCGCTTCCGTGTCGGCGGCAAACTCCAAATGGCTCCCGTGTTCGACAATAAACATATGCTTTATGCCCTGCTCGACGGACTCCCGGATGATGCCGTAATAGTCTGTACCGGGGTCTGACTTAAACGACCGTGTAACCGCTCTGCGAAACTGCAGGCCCGTCGCCCGGCTGAGCTCCCTGCCTATCTTTTCGGCAATCGCCTTATCCTCCGGCCTCTGGACGCTGTAAAATACAATAATGCCCGTTGCCTCTGCCGGCCAGTTGGTGTGGAGGCTGATAAGCGTGTCGCAATCTTTGGCTTTTACGGCTCGCTGCTTAAGCGTCAGATTATCGCCTGTCTCGCGCGTCAGGAAGATGTTGTAAGCTCTTTTCAGCGCATGACCAAACAGCAGCATCGTGTCACCCTCGCAGTAGTCGCCGACGCGGTTAGCGCCCTTGTAATGGCCCGGGTCAAAGGCTATTTTGTTCATTCTTCACCCTTCTTCCCTTTCTTGATTTCATACCATGCTGACTTAAGAGACTCCTCCACTTTCGTCATTCTGTCAGCAAGCTCATAGTGTCGTATCTGTGCGTTTTTCTGCTCTTGCTTCAGGTCGTCGATTCCGGCCTTGATATAGCCGATGTCGGACATGAGCGCGCCTGCGTTTTTGCCATCGTCCTTACACTGCTTTTTTTTGCCTTGGTCATACGCGATATAGCTGAAAATTATGCTGCATATACCACCGATTAACCCCACCACTACCGCTACATCCATACTTGCACCGCCCTTCAATAAGTGATAAAATTATGTAACCTTCCTTTGTCAGCACCGCCGACAAACGGAGGGTGTAATAAAGCCCTGCCGGAGTGTCTTTCCGGTGGGGCTTCTGGATAAATTTATGACGTTTGGTTTAACTAAGCATCATACATAACCACCGCACAAAAATAAATATAAGATGTACTGCCAGATACTATATTTTCAAATTCAGCAGTCAATTTATTATCAATTACCGTTAAAGAATTAAGTTGTATAAAAGTGCCATCACTATGTATCGGAATTGGTGTTCCACTGTATGGCAGATTTAACAAGTCACCATTAGTTCTAACAAAATCATAAGAACCAGCGTCGTAGTTCTCTACTATAATTATTTTTCTCGGTACGCCTGAAAATGTCCAGGATTTTGTTTTCGTGCCTTCAGCATAAGATAAATAATAATGATAATATATAAACTGCATAGAATGTTCGAACACGCATGTACCTGTTAATCCATCAAAAGTCACACCTTTTTTAATATTTGCGGCTATACGATTAGCGTCGGTGTGGGTAATACTGTAAGAATCGCTGTATTTTCCGGTATCCGGAATGCTGAGTTTTAATGTGGTGCCGCTAATTGTCAGGCTGTCCGTAGCCCGGTCAGCGGATGTATAATCTGCCAGTGTGCCCGTCTGCTTTGACTTTGCATTTGTATTGTAAAACGTTTTGCCCGTTAAGACGTCCCCTGCCGCCGCGCTGCCTGTAAGCTCCAGTGTGCCGGTGCCTTTAGTTTTTGCGTCAGTATTGTAAAATGTTTTGCTTTTCAGTACATCTCCAACTGCTGCATCACCTGTCAATGCCAATGTACCGGTCAAGCCAGTTCCCACAGCGTTGCTAAACTTTTTACCGGCTAATACATCGCCATCGGTAGCGTCGCCGGTGGAATCGCTACCCATTAAGAAAAAATCCGTACCGTTATAAACCCATGAGTACACACTATCTACTACCAGCTTACCCGATGGTATTGCGTCGCCGTTAGGCATTTTGCAGGTCTTGGCGCCCAAAGCATTGCAATTTAATGTTACCGCTCCGGTATTGGTGGCATTGATTTTTGTTGTTACCCGCATACCCGCGTATAATGCCGACGCAGCCGGGTCAAGTGTAATGGAGTAGTTATTCCCGCTGTTGGTTGTTGTGCCATACCAGCGGCTCTCACCGATGCCGGTCTCCATGTTGTTAAGTTTGGCCGCCGTTATTGCAGGCGCGCTTCCGTCAACCCATGTTGTTTTACTGTAGTTTGCCATTATGACCACCCCTTTGTATCAGTTTTATTTATCTGTAGCGCCTCTAACGACGTCTTGGTCTTTGAGTAACTTTGTTCATCCACCAATACCCCTGTGGCTTCTGTTTCGCTTGCCGCACAACCACCGTACCATCTTACTGTGGCAATTGTGTCGTTTGCCTCCACCGGTGAGACATAGACGATGCTCAATATTTCCGTTGTGCCGGTCTGCTTGGATATGGTTTTGCGGATTATCAGATCGCTGGATCCGTCAAGCAGCTCCATGTACTTAACTCTGTCTGTGGCCTCAAAAGATGGATAAATTGCCGCTCCTGGGTACAAATCCGCAGCGGGATAAAGCTCTGCAAAAATGTTGTTCGCCGTGTCCGCAAGCCAGGTCTTGTCAAATTCCTTCAGTGTCACCAGCACTTCATCTTCTCCGATATTTTCCCGGACTGTCAGCACCTTGCCCCGCTTGGCCATATCGCCAAACAATTTAGTCCAGTTCTGCTGCTCCGGGCCTTCAGCGCAGGATACATCGTACCATACAACAGTGTTCTGCTCGGTTGTTATTGTCACAGACTCAATAAGCATTTCCGCGCTGTTCAGGCCGTAGCCTGGTAATGATACGGTCAGGATTTGCCCGGCGAAGAGGCCGGAGCGCTTTGTCAGGAATCTCAGCCGCTGGCCAATGACGCCATACTTTTTTAGCTTTGCATTGGCAATTTCAAATGCTGCCTCCCGGGTTGTGGTATTGCTCTCATCTGCGACTTCCTCCACTATCCCGGAGCCGCCCTCAACGCTGATGCGATCCTCAATCTCGTCCTGGTCATAAGTTTTGACGATAATGTCGAATTCGCCCCGGTATGTGACCTCCAATGTGTCAGATGACACAAGCAGGGTTTCATTGTCGTCCTGCGATATTACGTTGCTGCCTTTTGACCAGTAATACCTTTTGCCGGTCTCAACCCCACGAATACCGATGTCTGCAGCGGCGATATCTGTGATGTTTAACTTCAGCGCCGGCTCCTTTGCGATTGGAAAGCCAACCACCCAGGCGCGGGTTTTACCGTCCCCGATTTTGTTTTCAGTAATTGGGTCCGTGATATCTTTTCCGCCTTTGACATATTGTGTATTCCGATACTGCTTGTTACCCCGCTCGAGCGATATGCTGTCCGTTTTCATGTCTGCCGCCGTCGCTGTCCACGGAGCTGCCACGGTGTCCCGCGCCATAAAGTAAAGCTTTTTGTCGTAATCAACGTACCAGATAAAATCAGCCTTTTCCGCAAGGCTCTCCATCGCCCGGGAAACAGTCACATAGTTAAATACCGCCTCAACCACCGTCGGACCGTCCTGGATGGTACCCTCGGTGATGCCCTCGGCGGCGAGTTTTTCCGTTATTAAATCCTTTACTATATTGCCGGCCAACTCGTTCTCGTAGACTTTGGCAATAATCCGTTTGTCCGGCAGGTAGTGCATATCGGCGCACCTTACAACGTGCAGTGCTGTAGCTGAGCCTATAGTTTTTTGCTCCGAAGAGGTATCAATAAATCCGGCAAAAAGCAGCGTGGCGCCGTCTGTTATCTCCACAGGCTGGCCCTGCTCAAAATGGTTTTCGGAGTCAATCACCGTAAAAGAGCAGACCGACCGCTCGCCGATGGCATCATCAATACTGAGAGAATCGACCTGTATACTTACCTCTGCCTCGTTTATTTTTATCGTCACATTATCACCTG
>JALOAP010000267.1 GCA_023228745.1 Dehalococcoidia bacterium
ACGTGACCGCCAATGAGTGGTTCTTCGAGGGGCACTTCCCCGGCCGGAAAATCATGCCGGGGGTACTCATCGTGGAGGCACTGGCACAGGTCGCTGCTGTGGCGCTGCTGAAGGACGTTGACGCGAAGGGGCAGTTCCCGCTCTTTGGGGGGATCGAGAACATGCGGTTTCGCCGGCCAGTGACGCCGGGCGACCAGGTGCGACTCGAGTTCACCCTCGACAAGATGCGGGGGCCCGTCGGTAAGGGCAGCGTCCGCGCGACCGTCGAGGGCCAGGTGGCGGCGGAGGGCGTCATCTCCTTTGCGCTGGTCGCGCTGGACGCCCAAGAGTAGAGCCCGCATCTTTACATGCGCCGCGTACGATCAGTAAGGAGCGATGGCGAATTGCGCGCCGCCAGCCGCAAGAAAGGACCTTTGCTACGATGTCGCCGGTGACGACCATCGTCCAATGCCCCCGCGATCCCGGCGTAGAAACCGCCTTGCGCTGTAGTCGCTGCGAAACCCCGATTTGTCCGCGCTGCCTCGTCCAGTCGCCCGTCGGGGCACGTTGCCGCGACTGCGCCAGGACGCTGAAGAACCCGATTTATACCCTCGAGACGTCGCACATCGTGAAGGCGGCACTGGCCGCGGTGGTCGGTGGCGTGGTCATGGGCCTGATCTGGGGCTTTGTGCTGTTGCCGTTCACGGTGGGCTTTTTCAGCATTTTCCTTGGCGCCGGGCTCTCCTGGGCGTTCACCAAGGCGATGGACTTCGCGACTGGGCGAAAGCGCGGCCCTGTGGTTGCATGGCTGGCCGCGGGCGGAATCGCTATCGCCTGGGCAATGACGCTCCTCTTCATTCCGCTCGGCATTGCCATGTATGGGCTGGTTGCAGCGGGGATCGGTGTCTATCTCTGCTACCAGAACCTCAGCCGCTTCTAGGTTTACCGAGCACGGACGTGCCGCGCGGCCGGCCGCCTGTTGCGTCCGCGGCGTCGATGGCCGGGCAGTGGATGGGTGAGCGCAGCTAGAGGATGAGGGACATTCCGACGACGAAGCCGAGCGATACGATGCTGACGCCGGTGATCAGGATGAGGTCCTTGCGGACGTAGCTGTAGTCGGCCGTCACATGGTATTCGCGGCGAACGACAGGACGGCGCCGCGAGCCACGAGCCGCATCTGGCACTCCCTCCTGCGCATCGCTGGCCGCGCCGGTGGTAGCCGCGGTAGTCGGGCGAGGGAGCGCAGCAGCGGGAACGGCTCGGCGCCGGCGGCGAGGTTGGCGAGCGGTCATGCGATCATCCTACGCCGGGCGCTGGGAACGGCATAGCGTGGGGCGAGCAGCGCGAAACGGGTCTTACCCTAGACTTCGCGGATGGCGATGTCGATCGTGAATTCGCCGAAGCTGACGATCAGGGGAACCACCAGCCGGGTCAGGTTGAATGTCGCAATCGAGCTACCCTGGCCGAGGAGAAGCACGGGCGGCGACATATCGCTTGGGAACCCGTTTGCTTCGAGCCCAATGCTCGCCTGACCGGTGATGATGTTCGCCAGCTCAGCGATGGCACTCTGGGCCATTTCGTCCATCTCCGTGACCGGTTCGCCGATCATGCGCGAGGCGAAG
This sequence comes from Dehalococcoidia bacterium, assembly GCA_023228745.1. GTDB lineage: Bacteria > Chloroflexota > Dehalococcoidia > Tepidiformales > Tepidiformaceae > JALOAP01. Next base: position 1,602 of record JALOAP010000267.1, read on the forward strand.
CCCATGGCGGTGGTGAGGGACATCGAGTAGATGACGAGGCCCGCAACCCCGCCAGTGACCGCAATCATCGCGCTCACGTCGTTGCTGGTCTGGGGCGAGCGAACGCGATGGAGTTGACCCTTTCCAACTACGTCGCCGCACTCCTGCATGATGACTTTGGCTGCCGCTTCGACAAATGGCGCAACGAGCTCCAATCGAGCCCGGTCCGGGGCGTCGGCCGCTTGGCGGGCCGCCTCCGCGACGCTGACTTTCGCGAGCATCCGGTGATCCTCCCTCTGGTGGCGAACGCCACGTCTAACCGGCGCGCAGGTGGCGTCCGAGGTCTATGGCATAGGCGCCGAAATCGTCGAGGTCCTTCGCGGTGACCGTCAGCGTGCGGGGGAGCATGCCGTAGTCCTCCAGCCGCATTGCGATCTCCCAGCGAGCCCACGTCATCAGGAGCTGTGGTTTTTCGGCGACGGGAAGGCGCGCACGCGCGAGCTGTCCGGCGAGCTTGCGGTGCGCATCCTGCGATATGAGCACCGTCACGATGCTCATGTCGCCACGGCCCGCATCGACCTTAAATTGCAGGCGGTGAAAACCGGCGTCGCCATCCTGTATCTCGGAAGACATCAGGAGCGCCCGAACAGGAATCGTGCTGCTCATAGTTGGACGTCCTCGAAGGGCCTTACCCATCCATCGTCGTCAACGAGCCCAGAGAGCTGTAAGGCAAATCTACGCCCCCTGGTGCCGGGAAAACCGGCAAACCGCTCACAGTTCCCAACAATCAACCGGAGCGGCTCCTGGACTTGCTGCCCAAGCACCAGGACGTCACCCGGCTCCAGGTTCGCAAGGTCCGTGGCGGGCACATTCGCACTCCCGAGGATCGCACGCAGCGGCACACCAACCGGGAGAAGCTGTTCGTCCTTCACCCGCACCTCTTCGCCCACGCGCCGGTTGGGGCGATTTTCGAAGAGCGTGTGGCCGCTCAAGCGGGGAAGGATCTGCTCCAGGACGGTGAGTGGGAAGCAGAGGGAGATCCCGCCGATCTGCTCAGCGAACCGCACCTCGTACCAGGCCGTGATAACGAACTCCGACGGCGGAATGACGTGCAGCACCTGTGGGCCGACGGCGAGCTCGGTGACGTCGGGGTCTAGCTCGGCGATGCGCGTCCAGGGGTCGATGAGCGAGCGAGCGATGTCCATGCCGATGTGGCGGAGCAGTGCCGTCTCGATGTCCGTCAGGTCGCGTTCGAGCGAACGTTGGTGCCGTTTTCCTTTGCCGCCGAGCAGACGGTCGATGATGGAGAAGCCGACGTCGACTCCAAATGCAGCGACGGCGTAGCCCTGCAGCGGGTCCATATCGATGATCTGGACCACGGCCTCCGTACCGATCTGGTTGACGTACTCCTCATAGATTCCGCGCTCGAGCGCGCTCAAGCGTGCTTCCACGGGCGCGCGCAGGCGCGCGGAGAACGCCTGGGCCATTGCCCCGGCTACGCCCTGCTGAATGATCTGGAGGCTCCGGAGCTGCTCCTTCGAAAGCTTCTCCGGATGCCGGAAGTCGTACGGCTTGATGCGGCGCCCCGTCTCCTTGCGAGGCTGAGCCGTCACCGCCGCAATGGTCTCCGGCTCGAAGTCCTCGAGCTCGGCGTTGAGCAGTGCATCGATTTCACGTTGGCTGAGTACTGCGTTGTCTGCCATCTCCCCCTCGGGCTTCCGTGAAGGCGACTCTCTCATCTCTACTATCGGCCGGGTATAGAGGGGTTCCCTAGGTCTGGGTGGTCACTTTCCCCAAATCGGATACGCATCGGGGAGTTCCCCCATGGCTATCGGGTGCCCGCCTGATGCCCAGCGGGCAGAAAGGGGACGTAGTGTCTCTACACAGTTGCGGAGATGTATGCCCAGGAAAGAGGGAGGTCCAATGGCAACGAAATCTGAGACCCAGGAATCTACTCCGAACGTTGCTCGCGAAGAGCACGTCGTTATCTTCCGGCTCGCCGACGAGTACTACGCACTCGATATTCAAACGGTGCAGGAGATCGTGCGGATGCAGGCGATCACTGCAATCCCCGGCACCGACGCCTGGGTGGAAGGCATCACAAACCTGCGGGGACGTGTTGTGCCGGTAATCGAACTGCGGCGCCGATGCGGAATTGCCGCGGGCGACCACTCCCAGGAGACCCGGATCGTGGTCGTGAGCAGTACCAACGGCATGGTCGGCCTGATCGTCGACGCCGTTTCGGAAGTCATGCGCATCCCGGGCGAACAGATCGAGCCGCCGAGCAGCATCGTGACCGTGCCTGAGAATGCCTACCTGCGTGGCATCGCAAAGCTGGGGGACCGGCTCGTATCGCTCATGGAACTCGACGGGGTTCTGCCCTCGGAAGATCACGAGATCTACACGACGGACGAGTCGGCGCTCGCCGCATAAGCGGTCGCTCTCATCCCGCCGGACCAGTATTGAAGCCGCCTGAAGGAGGTCGCGGGCCACGCTATGCCAAAGGGAGACCCGCTCAAGTTCGAACTCGACGATGAAGATCTGAAGCTGTTCCTCGAGGAAGCGGAGGAGCAGTTGGAGCTGCTCGACACCGCACTCGTGCAGCTCGAAGGGGAGCCCGAACAGGACCTCGTCCAGCAGATTTTCCGCGCGGCACACACCCTCAAGGGTTCGTCCGCGACAATCGGCCACCGCAAGATGGCCAGCCTCACGCACGCAATGGAGACGGTGCTCGACGCCGTGCGCCAGGAGCGCATCCAACCGAACACAGAGATCGTTGATGCACTGCTCGGGGGGCTCGACACGCTCCGCGTGCTCTCGCATGAGGTCGTCACAAAAGTCGATTCCGGCGTGGACCCGACGCCGCTGGAACAGGACCTGCTCAGCATCCTGGAGAGCGAACTTGATACGACAGGGCAGGCGGACGAAGAAGTAGCAAGCGAAGCCTCCCTTGTAAGCGCCTTCACCGCGGAAGCCATGCGTGCCCTGCTGAACGACGACGAGGGGCGCGAAGCCCTGCATGTGCGGGTCACGGTCGATCCTGACTGCCCGCTCCCCGGCATCCGTTGTTTCCAGGTCCTGCAGGAGCTCGATGTGGTCGGCACCGTGGCCTCGGTGGTGCCGCCGCGTGAGGTGCTGGAGGCCGGCGACGGCGAGTTCTCGGTAGAGGCCGTGATCACGACCCTTTCGGGCCAGGAGCACCTGGCCACTGTGCTTGGGGCAATTCCCGACGTCACGGTGGCGATCGAGGAATTCGCGACGGACGGCTCTAGCGCGACGGACGCGGAAGAGGCAGCAGCCTCGGCGCCCGGCAG
>JALOAP010000439.1 GCA_023228745.1 Dehalococcoidia bacterium
CTCTATCCCAACATAAATCCTAGTAACAAACGGAGCCCTGTAATTCTCAAGATAATAAAATCTATAAAGAACTGGGTCAAATACGTACCAATGATGAGGATCCTCACCATATTGATTATTTGGCTGACTTTCATCCAAACAAGACTTTAACCATGCAAAGGGATCTGAGCTATCAGGAGAAAATGGAAGCGCTGTTTCGTCGAGCCGAAGATTAGTAGAAATAAAATAAAGATTTCTTGGTTCAATTAATCCCGTCATTGTATCTTTCATATTATGCGTAAACCTTTTTAGTTGGAAATGGATAAAATAAGAATCTCCGGTAGAGGATATGCCTAGTTCAGCAAAAGATTTTGTTGAATTTACGGTAATTGAACTCCCGCTCAATGAACACTGAGCCACCCGATAGACACCATCAGCTATGTAAAATATGTATAAAATACCACTGGAGCATCTCCTGATTCCATCCGTATGCCCAATGACTTTAACAACGGAATTGTCGTGGCGTTTCAAAACAATAACTTCATCACCCACAGAAAACCCAGCCGCCGCGCCTTCGATTGCCCCATTATCCCTCATTACCGAGTCAGGCTTACAATGATAGAACAATAGGGCGTCAAGTATAGTTCCGCCAACGCTTACCATGCAGGTATCGTTGGCGGAGTCAATGCTTGCTATCGTACCTTTTAAAACATCAAAGGCGAGAACATCGCCTATGTCTTTAAAATCATGCGTAGGCATTGCCTTCCCTTTTTGTTAATTCATCATTACCACGCCCAAAATCCAGCGTTTACACGCTATATTATGAGGTGGTTGCAGTAATAACGTAAGTCACACTCAACACGTCATCGTCAATAACCGCTCTCGATGCAGAGAATTTCTTTGCGCACATCAAATAGCCGTCAGTCGCCGTTTTTGCCTTGCTTGTGGAAAGAAACGCCCCGTAAACCGTAATGCTTCCGGCAATCGTAAAAGAAGCCGGACTGGCCGCGTTGGTGCAAGTCGCCGTTGAGGTGGTCGCGATTGTATAGCTTGGTTTGTCGGTTGCCGGACTATCATAATCGGCATCCTGACATTCGCCATACGCTCCCGCCGCTCCCAGCTTGGCCGCCGCAGTATCTCCGACAGCCGGAGTGACATTGTTTTTAAAAATGCCAACATAAAAAATCGCGCTTCCGGTCTTGGACGTGGTGCCGAAGATGATGTTCAGCAGGTAAGCCATGCCCTCAGTGGTGAAGGTGTTCCCGCCCTGGTCACAGGTGTGAATGAGCCGCCCATCCCGAAAATGGTCAGTAAATACATGACCGTGGAAGTTCAGATTCGATTCCCGGAGATGTTTCACGGCATAACGCAAATCCGCATTGTCCCTGAAATTTAACAGTTCTTTCATTTTTCTTCTCCTTCTCCTTAAAAGTTCTTACGAGGCTGATGCCTCGTTATTAAATTTCTACGCCACCCCTTGTTACGGTGCAGGTGGCGGTATCGGAAAAACCAACTATCCCGCCCATCGAGTTTGCTCTTTCGTTGTGCACGTCAATTTTCCCGTTTTTGAATACACTTGCCGTTTCCTCATCGAGTGTTCCTGTTCCGCTACCGATAATCCCTTGCTTAAACGTCGTGAGGAAATGGAATACTCCATCAAGATTCCTATAAAGGGATGCGCCTCTGGCTGGAATGGACATACGTACCCTGTTCTTAGTCAGGTTAAAAACCCGTCCTGAGTCATTTCCGGCAACAATCCCTTCTTTGGTCAACCAGACGGGAACATCGACAAAACCCTTTTCTGGTGTTCCTAATACACTGCTTAAATCCGGCAAATTATTACAGTAGGCCAACGTTCCACGAATAGACCCCGCACCAGCATCAGACTGCGCCATCGCATTTGGTTCTTTTCCGGCCAGAAAATACGTAGCTTCTTCTGTCCCAACAAATAACCCGCTTGATACTCTGGCAATCAGCGTAATGGGAGAATCATAGGAAAACTTATTAGCGGTCAGCCGAAACCAACCCAGATTGTACGGCTCACTGTGATATAGCACCTGTCCGTTAGATCCCCACATTCGGCCAAAGGCATAGCAGAGATTTTCCAGCGGTGGAGGCGGAGCACACATAAACGAGGGAAGAGGTTCGACCGTTGGCACATCAACAATTTTATCTATTGCCCCAACCAGATAAAATATCGGCTCATCGGATACTGTTATCCATATCAGGGCGCCGGAAGGACGGTTCAACACCTGAATTCCACCTTCAGCAGACAAAGTGATTTCTGTTATCGGGCCATTACCTGATAATTCTCCATTGCTCACATTCGTCATTGTGACATGATAAGTACCGGCAGGAAGGTTTCCCGTGCCCGAAAGGAGCATTGCACCAGAAGGTTGCGGTAAGCCCCAGGAGGATAAAGAATTGTCTGACGGGTTAAACACTCCCTGCCAGTATGGATTACTGATATAAACTTTGTTCTCCACTTCTTCGTAAGACAGAGGATATTGTGGACCTGTTATCGTTCCTATGCTGACTGCGACGCCCTGAGATATTCGGTAAAGAGTTCCGCTAGCTGCGCAAAGCATACAGCTACCAGCCCAAAGGCTATGCGCTCCGGCAAGGTTGACAAACAACGATTTTCCGCCGCGAATATTAAGTTTTCCGGTAATGTCCACATCGGCGTTCAGGATTACGCGAGGCTCGGCAATGCCTTTTTCTCTAAGAAAGGCTTCGTCTTTCTTTACATTATTAATTCCTGAAAAACCGTTAATTCTAATCTCGCTCATTAATCACACGCTCCCGCATCAAAAAAGTCATCTCCGCCATAATACTGCGGCTCCCCATCGATCCCAATAAAGTCGATTAAATCTGTCATTGCTTCATAGAATTTAGCTGTATGATACTTTACGCCAACCCCTTTGTTATCTTGCCCGTCTTCCAGAGCTTCCCCGAATATCTCCTTGCAGACGTAATGCTTGATTAATCTTTCTTGCAGGTGTTCCGGAAGGCCATCTGGCTCGTCCGTATCCTTAACCATCAACACTGGCCGTCTGTAATAATGCAGACCGAGCGTTTCCGCCGCAGAAGGAATTCCCTGGTAGAACAGCTTACGTCCTTGTAGGCACACCCGATAGACAGAACCGGTTTCGGCCAGCGTTTTATCTGATGCTTGACGGAGAAACCGGGCGAATGAGTAATAATCTCCGCTCCTGGGAGGCGAGATCGTATTCCCGGAACTATCAATCACCTGAAATAACTTGCGCTGATAGTTAGTCGGCATTGTTACAACAATGCCGACTAAC